>CADBPS010000021.1 GCA_902796575.1 uncultured Methanobrevibacter sp.
ACACAAATTAACACCAAAAAAGTAATAATAATCTAATAATTTAAAAACAAAGAGTTAAAATAAAAAATCAACTTGACGACATTGAAATATGAGTAAAACAATTACTGCCGTAATCAGTATCACGGAGGTGTATTCCAAAAGCACAATTTCCATTTTTCTACATTCCACTATCCTTTTATATAGTGCTCTTTTGTTTTAAAAAGTATTTAAACATATTTAATATGTTATTTTATTTATTTAATTTGGATTTTAATAGTATTTTGTTCATTATATGCTGATTACACTAAATGTTTTTCATTATAGATTATGATTAGGATGTATGTAAATGGGGGCTTTGATAAACTTAAGGTTAGAATGCAAATGATGATTAATTGGTGAATTTAAAAAATATAATTGGATAAGTAGATTTAACCTAATCTACTTACTTTAATTAATGATTCGATTGGGACTCCTTCAATTTCTGAAAGACCTGCTTTATCAATTAAAACTGCAACACAAATAGGATCCCCACCATTGTCCTTTACGGTGTGAATAACTTCCCTTACAGTTTTACCACTGGTAATTACATCATCAACAATAACAACTTTCTTATCGCTGACAGATCCGAAATTGGTACTTATGGTTCCTTCATCATCTGTTTTGTCAATATCTTTTCTATGTTTATTTGGGTGGAATATTGCTAGTGATGTTTCAACACTGCTCATATCATCCAAAAAGTCGGCCATCATTGTTGCAAACGGAATTCCACTAACTGCAATTCCGACAATAACTTCCGCTTCACCATGGGAAAGTGCCATATCGCTTAAAGCACCTGAAACATATCTTAGTCTGGTTGAACTTCCACCAAGACTATTCCAGTTGATAGCAAAATCTACTGGTGCTTCAACTCTTTCTTCAGTTGCTTTCTGGAGGGTTAACCATCTGGCTGTATCCATACTAACATTTAATTCATCAGCTATTTCTCCAGTTGTAAAACCGTGTTGTCTGAGCTCTTGTGCTTTTTGTATTAATTTATTTTTCATAAGTATCACTATTCCTCAAGTTCATTTAAACTAATTGGTCTATGTTCTTTTGATGATTTTTTAGCAGCTATTACCATTTTAAGTGCTTTCAATCCATCTTCACCGGTAATTTCAGGTTCATCATTATTAACGACAGCATTTAGGAAGGATTTTAATTCTCCTTTCAGTGGTTCTTCATGTTTGATTTCAATATCCTGTCCGAATTTACCGTAAACTTCAATGCTCTGTTTGATGTAGTCAACAGATATTATTCCATCAGTTCCTGTAAGTTCAAGTTCCCTTCTTTTGTATGGTGTTAACCAATTAACTTCAATGATTCCCGTTGATTCATTTTCAAAACTAACCATAATTTCTGCATGATCTTCAAAATCACAATCATCTAATATACTGTTCATTGTACCATAGACTTGTGTTACTTCATCTTCAAACAGATAATTCATAATGTCCAAATCATGAATAGCTAAATCAATTGAGACTCCAACATCCTTGATTCTTGGAGGGAGAGGCCATACTCTTTTTGCAAATGCAGATACAATATCTCCTATAACTCCGTCATCGATTAATTTTTTAGCTTTTTGAACAGCAGGATTAAATCTTTCAACATGTCCTGTTGCGAGTATTACATTTGCTTCTTTTGCAGCTTTAATCATTTCTTCAGCTTCTTTCAATGTATATGCGATTGGTTTTTCAACTAATACATGTTTTTTATTTTTTATAGCTTCCATTACTACAGAATAGTGGAATGTTGTTGGAACACAAACGCTAACTGCTTCAATTTCCGGATTTGACAGCAGTTCATTATAATCAGTATACCCTTTTGCACCATATTTCTTTTCGATTTTTTTAAGTGCCCTTTCGCTGACATCCGAAACTGCCAGCAAATTCGCTTCTTCTATTTTATGGTATACACGAACATGGTTTTCACCCATCGCTCCTACTCCTATAACTCCAACATTAACTGTTTTCAATTCAATCCCTCCAATTAAACATAATCCTTAAAGTTTTTTCCAATTTTTGCACCTAATTTAGTTGCATCTCTTATTGAACCTTCTATACTCTGTTCACTTAGTACTTCACCAGTTTTGGTTAACAGTATTGAGTAAATATTAAGTTTGCTTTTTCTCATCTGCGCTATTGAACCTATAGGCCATTGACATCCGACTCCCAGCTCTTCAAGCACCATTTTTTCCGCAAATACTTCCTGCATCGAAGTATAATCGTTTAATTTAGATATAATATTTTTTTTATCATAATCTTTCCGGGTAATAATTGCCAAAGCACCTTGTCCGGCAGGGGGTGTAATATAATCAGTCGGAAATATGGTCTTTATATATTCTGTCAACCCTAATCTTTTAAGTCCTGCTTCAGCCATTATTGTAGCATCTATGTCACTTTCAAATACTTTTTTGATTCTGGTTTCGATATTTCCTCTAATAGGTTTCAGCTCAAAATCCCTGTTGTGATAATTACAAAAGGCTTCACGTCTGAGGCTACTGGTTCCTAACTTAGATCCGGGTTCCAATTCATTCCATGATTTTTCAGATATCAATACTTCATTCGGAGATTCACGTTTTGGAACAGCTACAATTTCCAAGTCTTCATCCAATTCTGTAGGCAAGTCTTTAAAACTGTGTACCGTAAAATCTACTTCTTCTTCCAAGAGTGCAATATCCAATTCCTTTGTAAACAATCCTTTAGAATCAATATTGTATAATTGGGAACTTGTGATTTTATCTCCTTTTGTTTTAATTGTCTTTAATTCAATTGTTTGACCAGTTATCCTTGTTAAATCTCTACAAACCTGTTCGCTTTGTGCAAGCGCCAATCTACTTCCTCTAGTTCCAACAATCAAAATTATCGTCTCCATTTTCAAAAAGTATTTAATTGCTCATCATATAAGTTTTAACTTATAAAATTTTATTATATAGTTAATTATAATTAAATGTTTCAATTTTGTGTTAAAATAATTTTACATTATATTGTGTTCAAATGGTTAATACTATCGTTTTGAGAGTGTTTTGTAATCAGACCTGTAAATAAACAATAAATTCCCATTGTTCTTGACAGCAAAATCATAAATATCTCTATAATCCTTCTTGTATTCAATGTTTCTATCAATATTTTTAAAGATATTTTTACCGACATCTCCGGTTAAAATAATATCTTCTCTGCTTCTATTAATTAAATCAGCCAATTTTTCTTCATCAATCTCTTCACAGGTTATTCCATAATCTCCCCCGATTCCAACAATGTAATTTTTATCGCGTATCATATTTATTGAGGCTTCAATAGCTTTAGTATTTATTCCTGGGTTAATTTCTTCAATGATGATGCTGTTATCAATTTTTCGTATGTTGCTTCTTCCCTTAATTCCATTATAACTTTTCAATCCATTAATTATTTTATTTTCTTCAATATTCAATGATAAACAGGTCTCAACAACGCCCAATACATTAGCTACATTATGTTTTCCTGGCGCAAAGGTTTTGATTTTTAAATCTCCACTAATAGTGCTGTCATTTACAGTTTTGATATTTTCATAATGAATATCAATTAGTGTTTCATCCAGGCCATATTCAATATTTTCTGCAAAGAGATTTGCTTTTTTATCATCCAAACTAAAGGAATTTATTTTTTTATGAGTAACATTTCTGTAATATTTATCCAATGCATTTTTTTCGCAGCATACAATATCACAATCAAAAATCTGCTTTTTTGCAGCACTTGCAGTGGATCTGTTTTTTCCGATGGGATAGTCTTCAATGATATTAGTTAAAAGTCCCACATCCCCAATTCCACAGCAGCCAAGGGAACTTTCAAAAATAGCACAGTTATAAATACGATTCCTGATTTCACCACCGCATAGGGGATTAGCTAACCTGTATGCTAAATCAATACTTTCCTTAATGTTTGCAGGTGTTATTGATATGTCCTTTTTCAGAATCTTTTCCTGACCATTCTCATATACGATGGCACCTAAACTGGACAATAATAATGGATTCAAGTCAATTAGTATTTCTTTAAGCATAAATACGCAGCTTGTTTTACCTTTAACTCCAGTAACTTCAATTTTACAGATATCTGTATCCCAATCACCTAATATTTCACTAATAGCCTGGTGATGGGTGAGAAAAGTATAGTTCAAATCTGGATTGTATTTTTCAATATCTGATGGGGTTAACGGCAAATGAACAGGATAAATGACTTTCAAATCTCCTTTGAAGTCTTTTATATCTTCCAAATCTATCAATTCAACATCATATACATCAAGCATCTTTTTATCAAGTTTTTTTAAAGTATTATAAATGTCCCAACAGTAAACTCTGTTTGCCTTTTTGGCAATGCTGATTGCAATTTTAACTCCCCCATGAGTCATATCAATTACAAGCGTATTCATTTATAAACACCTGTTTTCCTTGTTTATCCCACCTTCGCTTAATTTATCCTTAACCTTTTCATAAAAGTACTTGCTGCTGGTTCTTATGAAGTAAACTGCCTTGTCAGATTTTTTAAATTTGATTTCTTCAAGATATGTCGCTTCTTCATTAATTTGACCATCCATAACAAAAACAGCAGTTTTGCCTTTTTTAAGCAGTTTAACACTTATTTCGCTACTGTCGGATACAATAAATGGTCTTGCACCCAATTTATATGGGCAAATTGGTATTATGATAAATCCGTCAAGTTTAGGATCAACAATAGGGCCTCCTGCAGACATGGAATAAGCTGTAGATCCGCTTGGTGTTGAAATTATAAGTCCATCAGCTCTAACTTCATCAATAATTTCTCCATTTACCTGAATTTCAAAATGCAGCATCTTGGCAGGTTTGCTGGTCATTATTACAACTTCATTCACTGCAGAATATGTATTATTTTCATGTGTTACGAGTAATTTGCTTCTCTTTTCCTTATAATAATCTCCCTTTAAAACTTCATTTAAAGCATTAAAAGTTTCTGAAACTTCAATATCTGTTAAAAAACCTACAGTACCCATATTAATACCAAATAATGGGGTTTCTTCTTTTAATTTTGATTGTGCTCTAAGTAAAGTACCGTCCCCACCCAGTACTATGGCCATATCACATTCAAATTCATTGGTATCTTTAGCTATTTTCTTGAAATCTATATTCCAGTTTAAATCCTTCAGCCCTTCGGCCATGTATGGAGATTTTTTAATAACCTTTTGTATAATCTTTTCCAAATTGGGATTTGCTTTAAGTTCCTCGATTTTTGACACCAGCTGCTTTTCAGCTATCACTTCAATTCCATTTGTCAAAAAATAGTCAATAATCTTTACAGAAAATAAAATTGCCTTTTTCTGGTCAATACGACTTATAATTCCAACTTTACCTATGAAATCCGCCTGATTATCATTTAAAATGTTTATTATCTGTTTGTGCAATATATTGTTGTTTGCTGCAACAACAATACTTTTTTCATAAATACTCAATTTATTAGTTAATTTTTCACCATGTCTGTTGGTAATTATAGCTCCTGATTCCTCTATTATTAATTTGGAAGCAGCTATATCAATAATCCTACTTCCTCTTAAATCAAGAAACGCATCATATCTTCCGCTGGCTACATAAGATAATTCCAGTACAACAGAACCTAAGACTCTCATTCGTCTTGCATTATCCACCAGCTTTGATGCAGATGATGTTCCACTTTTTGTAAATCCTCCAAGCGTCATTTCGCTTATATTGACAACATCACTTGGATGAACTTTTTCATTATTCAGCCAGCATCCTTTTCCTTTTTCAGCTTCAAAGAAATTACCATTTCCAAAATTGCTGATAAATCCCAGTTCAACATCTTCCAATGTTGCTAACCGTCCTTCAGGAACACTTGCAACAGCTACTGAAATACCATATGCCGGAATCTCTTTTATAGCATTACTTGTACCATCAATAGGATCAATCAGGAATATGAATCTTGGCCTTTCTTCATCATCCAAATCATCACGTTCAAGTTCTTCAGTTAAATTAATACTTCTTTTAGTTCCTTTTCCGAGTTTCAATTCACCTACTTCTTCACTAATGATATATGATAATACTGGAGCATTTTTTAGTATATTGATTAATTTGTCTTCGGCAACTATATCAATATATGACGTAGGGGTTCCATCAGCACCAATCTTTACTTTTTCACCTGATTCCGGTTTTCCAACATAGGGTCTAATTGCCCTACTTACTTCCTTTATTATTTCATAAGATAAATCGGTAGCTATTTTTTTATCTTTTGCATCCATATAATCACTCTTCTAAATATACTACTGATGATACAACTGATGCAATATTTTCAACTGTTGTTGTTGCTTTTTTTACTATCAGTTCCCTGATTTGAACATTTCTTTTTTCCATCATATATTTTGCCATGAATTCGGCCTCATCAAGCAAATCCTTTTCATTTTTATTGGTTGCATGTGCTTCAACAACACAACCCAATTCATCACCAATAGCAACTGCCACAACAGCAGATATATTATCACCAGGATTGTCTGAAGTCAAGTTAGACAGCACACAATTAATCATTGAGCCTGCTTTTAATTTTGGTAATTCTATAATTTCTGTATTTCCTGAAAGCATACTTGAAACTTTAATTAAATTAACGTCTCCAATGCCTGCGTCAATTAATGCATTATCGAAAGCATTTAACTTTGTTGGTCCCTCAGCTTTTCCGCTGACAATAGCTATTTTCATAACAATCACCAATTTTATTATATCCTTTCCATATAATATAATTGTATGATTTTTAATAAAAGTTTGTCATTAGTATTTACAGGTTTTTTCTTCCTTTTACTTATGTTGCTGTTATCATCGCTGGTAATTGTTTTCATGCCAAATCTCAATATGGTCTTTTCAGGAATTATTGTTGTTATTTTTGTTTATATTTCAAGATTTTTCTATAGCTATTTAAGAAATGACGAGTTCTATGTAAATAACAAATCTAAATCCTCGGATATGAAAGGTGAGTCTTATATTGTAAAAGGTGAGACTGATATCAAAAAAATTGGTATTATTATGTGGATTATTTTAATGGATGTGCTTCTGGCTGTTTCACTGTATTTTGTAAAATTTTAACAATTTATTTGGTGAAATTCCTTGGTAAATATGGGTTGTCTATTTATATATATATTTAAATCTATTTTTTTTTCAATGAATCTTAAACATCTGATTGCAATATTAATTATTTTTTCTGTGATTTTTCATTCGCACATAATTTTTATATATTATTAAAAAATTACTCTCCCACCATATTATTGCTTATGCATGATTTTTTCATTGTTATATGTTAAAATTATCATTAAAAATATATTATATATAAATTAATAGCTTTTAATTCAGTTAATAAGCTATTTAAACATATTAAAATAAATTTCAATATCAAAAATGGGAGGTAAAATTATGGCTCATTTCCAAGAAGATATGATTTTTAAGGATGTTGGTGAAGAAGAAACAGATTTCATATTAAAATTTGTCAATAGAAATTCTGCAGTCAAAAAGATTTGGACAAAGGAACTCAGACAATTAGATCCATCTACGTATAGGCCAGATTTCATTATAGAACTTGACGATGAAAACCTGATAATTGAGTTTCAAAGTACTGATACTGATGATGATTTTTCACAAAGAGCATTAGTCTATGTTGCAATTGCTAACTTAAGGAAGAAAAATGACAAAGAAGTTAATTTGGCTGTAGTAAGTACATCAGAAGAATCAAAAGTAGTTCGTTATCGAATTAACAAATCTAGTATATTCGGATATGAGATTATAGGAAACAATACCTTTGATGGAGAAAAAATTATTAATGAAATTGAAGATAAATTCGAACGTAGTGATGAAATTTCTCGAGAAGAAACAATATGTTTTTCACTAGCACCATTAATGACAAAGAACGGAAATCTTGAGAAAAATTTGTTAAAAGCTGTTGACATTTTAATAAAATTAGAGGAGATTCCGGATTCCACAAAAAATTTGTGTTATGGGATTGAATGGTTATTGGTGGATAAATATGTTAAAGACGATAAATTGAGAACTTTATTGCAAGACGTGTTGGGTGAAAGAATGACTGCAATATATGAATATGGGGAAAGAAAGGAAAAAGAAGGTAAAAAACAAGGTTTAGAACAGGGTTTAGAACAGGGTTTAGAACAAGGTAAAAAAGAAGTAATCATTAGTTTGTATGAATCAGGAATGAGTACTGAAGAAATATCTCATAGAACCAATATCAGCATTGATGTGATTGAAAAATTTTTGGGTCAACATTAATAGAACAGTTACTATACTGATAACATATTATTGCACAATAGTTTCATTTCAATCCTAACTTATTGCTAATTTATTTGTTTCATCTTGATTTTCTGGTTTTGATGTTCACCATTGTATTTTTTTCAATGTGAGTATATAATTTCACAGGCTAAAATATAATTGTGTAATCGATACAATAAGGTTATTTATTCTATTAAATTATAAATTGTGATTTATATTTTGGAATATCAAAAATAGCTATTTATATGGTGGTTATGGGCGATATAAATATGTTATGGAATGTATAATGCGCATATTTGCTATTAAATCATGATTCATTCTTAAATAAGCATTAACTTAAAATCGAATACTTTAAATAAAATAGTGAATAAATAAAAGTGTATTATAGAGTAATTCTTATTGTAGATTGTAAAGTCTGCTATTATAATTGGAGGAAAATTAATGTCAACAAAAGTTGTAGAAATTAAAACATTAAAAGTCGGAAAATACATTGTATTAGGTGGAGAAGCATCCAAAATTACTAGTTTAACTACATCATCTCCAGGTAAACATGGAGCTGCTAAGGCAAGATTAGAAGCTGTTGGTATTTTCGATAATCAAAAAAGAAGTATTGTAAAACCAGTAGATACCAAAGTTGATATTCCAATCATTGACAAAAGGGTTGGACAAGTATTATCTATTCAAGGAGATAATGTTCAATTAATGGATATGGAAAGCTATGAAACTTTAGATTTACCAATGCCTGATGAATTAAAAGATCAAATTACTGAAGGTATTGAAGTAGATTATATTGTAGCTTTAGGAAATATGAAAATTATGAGAACTAAATAAGTTCTCCAAATCTTACTTTTTTTTAGATATATCATGCTATTAAATACCTATGAACCGTGGAAATTTGCATTTTCCGCCACCACTGATTTTGAAAATATTAAGAAGGATTCATATGGTATAATTGGTGTTCCATTTGATAGTACTTCATCTTATCATTCCGGTTCACGTTTGGGACCTATCGTTGTAAGGGAAGCATCCTATGGATTTGAAAGATATAATGTTAATTTTAAATCTAATCTGGACACTACATTTTATGATTTTGGGGATGTTAATGTAGTTCCCGGAAACTGTGAAGCCACATGTAAAATTGTTGAAGATACAGCTAACGAACTAATAGATTTGGATGTAAAGCCGATAACTATAGGTGGAGAGCACTCGGCATCTATAGGGGTTATAAAAGCACTGAGTGAAAAATATGATAAATTAACGGTTGTTCATATGGATGCACACAGGGACTTGGCTTTTGATTTTATCGGTGAAAAATATTCTCATGCAACAGTAATGCGAAGAGCACACGAATTTGGTGTTGATTTAGTCCAGATTGGAATAAGATCATCTTCTGCTGATGAGGAAGAATTTGTTAAATCAACTTATAATATTCAGACGTTTAAGACTCGTGATGTGCACCGTCACATGGATGCGGTTGAATATTATCTGACAACGGTTGATACTCCAGTGTATCTGTCTGTTGATATGGATGTATTAAGTCCAGCCATTGCGCCTGCTGTTGGAAATCCAACTTCTGGAGGATTATTTACATATGAAATTGAAGATGTTATTAAATCTTTATCTTTCAAGGAAGTGGTGGGTTTGGATGTTGTTGAAACAGCTACTAATAAATTGGGCGAAAATACTGCAGTATCTGCAGCTAAAATCATTTATGATTTCCTGTCATTGATCTAGCTATTTTTGAATGTGAAATATTCAAGCAATCTTTTAAGGAAATTATAATTAATTAAATACTATTTTTTTCAATTTAAGAGTTACATTCTTCATTATATTTCAAATTAACTGCATTAGGATAATCTTTTTTTCATGAAAAAATATTTATCAATCACCACTGATAATATTAAAATTAGGTGATATTATGAATTTACTTTTAATTATAGCAATTGTTGTTGTTATTATAATTGCAGTAAGAATAGTACATATGTATAATAAATTGGTTAGTTTAAAAAATCGTGTAAAGAATAGCTATGCACAAATTGATGTACAGCTCAAAAGAAGAAATGATTTAATACCTAACTTGGTGGAAACAGTAAAAGGTTATGCTAAACATGAAAAGGGTGTTTTGGAAGAGGTTACCCGTGCTCGTGGTAATGTGATTAATGCATCCGGTGTTAAAGAAACAAGTGTGGCAGATAATCAATTAACTGGTGCTTTAAAAACATTGTTTGCAGTTGCTGAAAATTACCCTGATTTAAAGGCAAACAGCAATTTTCAAAAATTACAGGAACAGTTGGATGAAACTGAAAATAAAATTGCTTATGCAAGACAATTCTACAATGATGTTGTTTTAATGTATAATAATGCATGTCAGCAATTCCCATCTAATATTCTTGCTAAAATGTTTAATTTTAAAGAGGAAGAGTTCTTTGAAGCTGATGAATCATCTCGTGAAGCTCCTCAAGTTCAATTCTAATGGTGAAAACCATGAATCATAAGAAAATAGCTGTGGCAATAGTATTATCACTGGTATTACTGTCCACAGTTAATGTAATTTGGGCTGAAGATAGGGATTACAGTATCGTTGATGCTTTTATTGATTTGACCGTCAATCCGGATGGTCTGCTTCATGTAGACGAAAGTTATACTTATTCATTTGATGGTGAGTTTAACGGAGATTACCGGGATATTCCTCTAAAAAAGGGGGAGAGTGTCGACAATCTTAATGTTTATGTTGATGGTGCATACGGTAGCTATGAAATGAGTGATGTTGACGGCAAAAAGCATATTAAAGTTTATTTATGGGCTGATGAAGCTCATAGCAAAAAGATTCATAATCAAAATGTGAAGATTACCTATTCTTATGATATGAAGAATGTTGTCACTCTGTTTAATGATATTGGGTCCCTCCAGTACAAATTATGGGGTGAAAACTGGGACTGTGACGTTGAAAAATTAACTGCCAACATTCATTTACCTGGAGATAAGAATAATATCTACTATTTAAATCCTGAATACTTCACTCTAAGTGATTCTATAAATGGAAACACAATAAATGTTGAATCAACATCTATTCCAAGTGGAAAATTTTATGAGTTACAGGTATTAATGCCTTTAAATGATTTTACTGATGCTCCTTATGCCAAACATGAGAATATCAATGCAAAAGAACAGATTATGGAAAAACAATCTGATTACAGGGGATCTGTTGCATTTTGGGGAAGTGTTTTTAATACATTATCGATTCTTTGCTTTATATCTCCAATCTCTTTAATTATTGTTTATTTAAAATACGGCAGGGAGCCTAAAGTTGATTATTATGGAATATATGAAAGAGAATTGCCTAGTAACGATTCTCCTGCTGTTGTCAATGCATTACTTAATCGTAGCAACATTGGAACTCCGGATATGAAGGGTTTTGAAGCTACTATTATGGATTTGATAGACAGGAAGGTATTTAAAATACGTCTGGAATCATCGGAGTATACTAAAGATTTAATCATAGAGTTTGATGAAAGCCGGTATAATGAATTATCCAACGATGAAAAATGCGTGTTTGATTTATTGAAAACGTTTAGTGATGCCAATACACTTAATGTATCCAGATTATCTTCCAAGTTAAGTAATGAATTTAACGGAAAGCTATTTGTAGAGAAATTTGATCAATGGAAGGAAATTGTCAAGGAAGAAAATTTAGGCAAGAACCGAGTATCCGAATACTTTGATGACATCGGATCATCAGTCTCCAGTTTCTATACTGTAATCGGTTTGGTTGTTGCAGTGGTATTATTCATAATATCTATTTTTTCAAATCATCCTTCATCCACACTGTCTCTTATTGCATCCATATTTTTAGGAATAGTTGCATTGGGAATTTCGTTTATTCCTGAAGATATTTTTGGACGTTGGACTACTAAAGGTAGAATATACTATCTTAAATGGATGAATTTCAAGAAATTCTTAACTGATAACAGTTTAATTAAAGAGCATCCTCCGGAATCAATTGTTATTTGGAACAAATATCTTGTCTATGGAACTGCATTAGGGGTGGCTGATAAAGTTTATGATGCTATGAAACTCCATAAACCTAATGCATATGATGATTACTATTATGGGGATTTATATGTATTCCATTCATATTCTGGTCTAATAATGCTTAACAGCGCATTTAACGATGGAATATCTGCAGCAAACCCGTCATCTGATGGAGGGGGATTTGGTGATATCGGTGGCGGATCAGGTGGTGGAGGCGGTGGAGCATTTTAGCCCCCGTCTTTTTTTTGATAACAAACCGATAATTCTTTATAGGTGGTAAATCATTTTGAATATTTTATAATTTAATTTTTATTTTTTTTTTAGAAAAAATCCATAAAAAAATATAAAATGCATTAGAATCTTTTAAGTGATATATATAACAAAACCATTACCTGCATAATTTTATTGTATAAAATTAAAATGGGAATTGAAAGTACAGCTTAAAATACAACGGGATTTAGTAATTTGCACTTTTTTAATCAATATGAATATTTTCCAGTATCAATACCATTATATATAATTGAGAACCATATTTATAACATTAACAAAAGCGGAGCATATTAACTATGAATAAAAGAACTATAGAGCTTTCAGGACATATTATTGACTCATTGTCTCTTACTAAGACAATGGGAATTATCATGGATAAAGGTGGAGAATTTGACATACTGGAAATTGATGTTGGAAGAAAGAAGTCTGATATTAGTAGGGCTAAAATCGAAGTTTCTGCAGATTCTCCCGAGCTGTTAGAATCTATTCTAGATGAACTTTCTGTTCTTGGTGCATCAATTGATGAACTTAAGGAAGTTCAGCTGGTCGCATCAACTAAGGATAAAGTTGCTCCGGAAGGTTTTTATTCATCATCTAATCATACCACTCATATTTATTACGATAAAAATTGGATTCCTGTTGAAAATATTGAAATGGACTGTTTAGTCATTGTTGATGAGGAATCTAAACGTGCTTTTGTAAAACCGATTTCTGATGTTAAGGCAGGAGATAAAATAGTTGTGGGTCTTGATGGTGTTAAAGTCACACCTCCTCACAGATCAAGAAATACTCAGCAGGTCTTTGAATTCATGAATAGTGAGGTTTCATCTGAAAAGCCTTTAATGAATCTGATTCATGGAATAGCTAAGGAAATGAAAGAAATTAAAAACAGGGGAGGTAAAATTGGAATTGTAGGTGGGCCAGCTATTGTTCACACAGGTTCTGCCAAATATTTGGCATCCCTGATTAAAAATGGGTATATTGATGTTATTTTGGCAGGTAATGCATTAGCTACTCATGATATTGAATCCAATCTTTTTGGAACTTCTTTAGGTATTGAAGTTGAAACTGGTAAAATCGTTGCACACGGTCATACTCACCATATGAGAGCTATTAACAGGATTAATCGTTCCGGTTCAATTAAGAATGCAGTTGAAGATGGAACTTTGAATGGTGGAATTATGTATGAATGTGTGAAGAATAATGTTCCATTTGTACTTGCAGGTTCTATCCGTGATGACGGCCCTCTTCCTGATGTTATAACTGATGTTACTAAGGCACAGGATATTATGCGTGAATATGCACAGGAAGTGGATATGGTTCTTATGATTTCTACAATGCTTCACTCAATTGCAATGGGTAATATGCTTCCTTCCAGGGTCAAAAGTATTTGTGTTGATATCAATCCGTCCACTGTTACAAAATTATCTGATAGGGGTAGTGCGCAGGTATTGGGTATTGTTACTGACATAGGTACATTTTTACCCTTGCTCTATAATGCTTTAGAAGGGGATTAGTTTATGTCCTTTACCGCATATATTCTTGATGTTCTAACCGGTTCAGTTTATCCTGCAAGAATCACTATTGAAAATGGTTTTTTTGAAAAAATTGTTCCTATTATCGTTGATGGGGAGTATGAGGTTGATGTTGAGGGTTTAATGATTCCTGGATTTATAGATTCTCATATTCATATTGAAAGCAGCATGTTAACTCCTGCTCAATTTGCAAAAATTGCTGTCAGGCACGGTACTACTTCTGTTGTTTGTGATCCTCATGAAATAGCTAATGTTAGTGGAGTTGAAGGTGTTCATTCCATGATGGATAATGCTTCCAATGTCCCTTTTAATTTTTATTTTGTTGCTCCTTCATGTGTTCCTGCTACTTCATTTGAAACTTCCGGTGCAATTTTAGGTCCTGATGAAATTGAAATATTGCTTAAAAATGATAATGTTGTTGGACTGGGGGAAATGATGGATTTTCCAGGTGTTCTGAATGAGGATAAAGATGTTTTAAGGAAATTAAATTTGGCCAAAAAATATGGTGTGCCTATTGATGGTCATGCGCCACTGCTTTCAGGTGAAGAATTGGATAAATATTTGGAACAATCTATAATAACAGACCACGAATGCAGTCATTTTAATGAAGCTATTGAGAAAAAACATAAAGGCATGAAAATTATGGTTCGTGATGGGTCATCTGCCAAGGATATGGAAGCACTTTTTGATTTTAATGAACGGTTGAATTACTGGAAAAATCAGGATGGCTTCGGTGTTATTCCAAGTGATGTTCTTGAAAGAAGAATTCATCTGCCAATATTTGATTTCATTGTAAGTGATGATAAACATCCTAATGAACTGATTGAAGGTTACCTTAATGAATCAATTAAAAAAGCCCGTGATTTAGGTGTGGATATTATAAAAGCTATTGAAATGGTTACTGTTAATCCTGCAGTTCATTATAATTTAAATGCTGGTGCTATTGTAACTGGATCAAAAGCAGATTTTGTAATAATTGATAATTTGGAAGATTTTAACATATTAAAAACATATGTTGATGGAAAATGTGTCTTCGATGGTGAAAATGTCTTATTTGATGTTGATGATGTTGAATTTAGAAATTCCATAAATGTGTCTAAAAAACAGGCTTCAGACTTTGAAATATGTGCTGATGGAGATGAATGCGAAGTAAATGTTATCAAATGTTATAATGGGGAGTTATTAACAAAAAAGGCATCAGCTAAATTGAAAATCATTGATGGTAAAGTCCTGGCAGATACCAGTCAGGATGTTTTGAAAATAGCTGTAGTTGAACGTTATGGTGGAAATAATATAGCAAATGCTTTCATAAAAGGATTTAACATTAAAAATGGGGCTATAGCATCCTCGGTTTCTCATGATTCCCACAATATCATTGTTGTCGGGTCTGATTCAGAAATGATGGCAGATGCTGTTAATTTGATAATTGATAATAAAGGGGGATTTTCCGTTGTAAGTGAAAAATCCACAGATTCCCTGCCTCTTCCGATTGGAGGGCTTATGAGCAATGAAGATGCATATGATGTTGCTCAAAAATTATCTGCATTAAATAGGATAGTTTCTGATTTGGGCTGTGATTTTGATTCTCCTTTTATGACACTGTCGTTTATGGCATTGCTTGTTATTCCTTCATTAAAAATATCGGATAAGGGATTATTTGATGGTGATGCCTTTGATTTTGTAGATGTGATTAAAAATTAATCATCATATTCCCTTTTTATCTTATTCATTGAAGTGATTTCATCTTTATAGCCGACTTTATTGACTACTCTCCTGGCTTCTTTAAAATTGGTTTTATACTCATTCTGTTTATCACCATCAACAATACTCTTTCGAGTTAAATTGGATAATGATTCTATAAGATATCCAAATCCTCTGTTAAATGCTCTAATCTGTTTGTTTATTATTAGTTCAGTTACTTTTGATTTGATAACAATTGCTTCATATGATGTTCTAACAGGATCACTTCGTTTTTTAGCTTCTTTTAATCCGATAACATCACATTTAAAATAAGCATCGATATTTCTGATTGAATTGTCTTCATTAAAATAATCCTCTGAAAGATTTCCAGTAGTTGACAACACAAATAACTCGGGATTATGTGTGATATTAACAATAAATTCTTTTTGACTGACAATATTGTTTAATGTTTCACTACCTTTAAAAATACGACATATGACGATGTTATTTCCGGAATACAAAATACCAATTGGTGCAGCATGTCTTGCACCTTCAGAATTGCTGGTGGTAATAATAGTTTCGTATTGAACTCCCTTTTCCATACCAATTTTTGATAAATCAACATTCATAGTTAAGTGTTTTGGAACTTATTCATAAAAAAACTTTTTATATTTTGAAAAACAAAAATTAAAATAATTTATTTTTTAGGAGTTTTTTTTATTATGAAATATAAAATGTACGATGAAATGATGGAACAACCCGATTCACTTAGGAAAACATTTGAAAGTGAATTATCAAAGATGGATGATGTTTCACAATTAGTCGAGAATGTTGAAAAAGTATATTTAATTGGGTGTGGAAGTTCTATTTCAACATGTTACAGTGTAAGGGATGCACTTAGGATGTCTACTACAATGGATATTGAGGTATTTTCAGGATACGAATTTTATTATAATAAAACATTGAAAAAAGATGAGAATTCAATTGCAATATTCACATCACAATCCGGAGAAACTGCAGATACATTATCTTCCCTTAGACGTGCCAATGAATTTGGAATTCATACAGTTTCAATATCAAATGAGCCTGATAGTTCAATGATTAAAGAAGCAAAAACACCAATTATTACTCAATGTGAAAGGGAAACGGCTATTTTAGGTACAAAAACATATGTAACTCAAATCGCATGTCTTTATCAAATACTATTTTCAGCATCGGATTATGAATTTAAAGATCAGCTGTTAGCACAGTTGAAGGAAATTCCAGACATTATTGAAAAGTTGCTTGAGACAACAGAAAATGACAACAAATTACTGGCTGAAAAATTCAAAGATGAAGAGATATTCTACTGTTTGGGTAGCGGACCTAATTTTGGTTTTTCATTTAAATTAGCTATGACAATGTTTATGGAAGGAGCACTCAAGCATGCATGCCCACTTTACTCATGTGAATTCAGGCATGGTTTAATTGAACGTATTGAAAAAGATGTTCCTGCTTTATTCTTTGATTCAAATTTTGAATCTGATGAAATAACACGTAAAGCTATTGATTTTTCCAATAATATTGGTGCTAAAATAATAATTTATAAACTGGAAGATTATGCTGATGTTGATAACTTATTATCTCCATTGATTTTTGTTATTCCTCTTGAATGGTTTATATATTATTTGGCTCATTTTAATAATGAAGATCCCGGTGCTACAAGGCATATTGGTAAAGTCAGATATTAATATTATAATTTAAACTTCCCATTTTTTTTGAAAATGGGGATATATTTTTCAGATTTTCCGGTAAAACTAATATTTCAAAGTGATTGATTCCATACTTGATATAATTTTACTTGTTTTTTTGATTGTTTGCATCTTAAGATATATTTGATTCATTGGGTGTGGTTTTTAATAAGGTTTTAAATAACTGACTACATTGGAATTAAAGAAAGCATTATTATTTTTGTACTCCTTTTTGATTTGTGAAATAATCCTATTCTTCATTATCCAATGGATCGAAGTGAATTATCCTCAATTTAACTGAAAAGTATGGTGGTTATCATTTGGTTGGGTGAAAGTTTTTAAAAAAGGTGTTTAGTTAGGAAATCAATCCTAACCAAAAGTTTGTATCTGATTTAATTAATATAATACCTTAACACATGGCTAAAAGTAGAGTTTACAAGTTTATTCTACAGTGACTTTATGTTTTGGTATAATTAATTTTGGAACTGTGATGCGAACTACTCCATTAGAGTATTTTGCAGTAATCTGCTCTACATCGATGCTGTTTTCAAACCTGACAGTTTTTGAACATTCACCATTTCTCATTTCACAAGCAATAACTTTTGCATCTTCAACATCTTCAAATTCATCTATTAATGCTTTAAATGTTGCATTGATAACAATGTCATTGTCTCCAGCTTCGATTTCAACTTCGTCTTTGTCAAGACCAGGAACAGCTACTTTTAAATAGTACATATCATTTGTTTCAACTAAATCAACAGCTATGTTACTTACGGTAGCATTTTTATATTCGTTGATTTTTTCATCAGCATATCTCTGCATATTTCTGACACTTTCTTTGATTTCATCAACGCCTTTGTTAAAATCACAAGCTAGTTTTTCACTGTATGCTTTTCCTTTTTCCTTTTTTTCCCCATATTTTTCTTTTTTCTCATTGATTTTTTCATCAAATTTTTCTTCGTATTTTTCCTTTTTTTCACCTAACTTTTCTTTTTTTTCGGATATTTTTTCCTTTTTTTCAGATATTTTTTCTTTTATTGCTTCTTCTTCAACCATTTCTTTCACTCCCTATAAAAGTTTGTTTCCAATATGTTCATTTAAATATTTGAAGGTAATTATTATATAAATCTTATTATATTTGTCCGTACAATAACTTTGTGATGGGCATATTTCTGTAATTAATAATAATCTTCATCTTCTTCATCAGTAATTTTTCTTTCGATTTTTTCAATGGAATCTATAATTTCATTGATTTTATCGATTCCATCTCCGTCCAGCGCAGAAATAAACAGTGTGTTTTCAGGATTATCTATAAACTGATTAATGTATTTTTCATCCTGTTCAATGTCCATTTTGTTGAAGAGATAAATTACAGGGATTTCATTGAATATTTTTTCGATTTGTTTTAAAAGATTATATTGATTTTCTAAATGAAATCCGCAGGTTTCTGATCCATCAAATATGAATAGTATTGCATCTGCCAAATGTTCAAGTGCAACTATCGCATTCATTTCAATGTCATTCATTTCCAGAACAGGCCTGTCAAGTAATCCTGGTGTATCAATAAACTGTATGCTTTTCCAGTGTCTTTCAGTATGACCTATCTGGATTCCTTTTGTTGTAAACGGATAATTGGCCACCTGGGGATCTGCACCAGTAATCTGTTTAAGCAGAGTTGATTTTCCAACATTTGGAAATCCGGCTATTACTATTGTTGTTGCATCGAAGTCAATCGTTGGCATATTTCTAAGACTTGATTTTGCAAAATCCAGAAAATCCAAATCTTTTTCAATCTTATTAACCACAGAAGCTATTCTACCATATGCTTCTCTTTGAATTGCACTTGCTTTTTCTGATGGGTTTCTTTTAATTTTGTTTGAATATTCTCTTTCAAACTGGGATAAGATTCCGTATGCCCAGTTTAATGCACCAAGAGCCTGTTTCATAGAATCAACACCAACTGTTATGTCAATGTAGTCCTGATAGAATGGATGTAATTCTTCAATTTCGGGAACTGCATCCAAAATTGATTTTAATTTATCCTTAATGACCTGACATGCAGTAACAACTCTTCTTTCTTCTATTTTTTTTCCTTTTAAATGTTTTGGTATTTTCTGCGTTCGCAGTAAGTCAGCAGCTTTCTTTCCTCTACTAAATCCTTTATCTAATATTTCATCAGGGGTCGGTATTGTTGGTATCATCATTATATCACTCTAAATATCAGTTGCTTATATGCTTTCTCTCTCAACCTTTCTATACTATAGTTTA
>CADBPS010000022.1 GCA_902796575.1 uncultured Methanobrevibacter sp.
CAATAAAAAGAACATTTTTCATGAAGTGACTCTTGCCTGCCAGCTTCGAAATGAAAATATTATAAGCATTTATGATGCCGGAGAAATTTCTAATTTAACTGATGATAAAAATCATGCATATTTTTTAATGGAATATGTCAGCGGGGGAGATTTGGAGGAGTTTTTAAATTCATTTGCTGAAAATAATATATTCATGCCATTAAATCGTAGTCTTAATTTAGTTAAACAAATTCTTAAAGGATTAAACACACTTCATTCAGCTAATCCACCTATTATTCACAGGGATTTAAAACCGAATAATGTTTTGCTCAAGTTTAATGCCTGTGGAGAGATTATTACCAAGATTTCGGATTTTGGTTTTGCAAAAGAAGTCACTGCAAACATTTCAGATATTGATATTGCCGGTACAAGGCCATATATGGCTCCCGAATTATTTGATAAACTTATATCAACCAAATCAGATATTTATGCTGTTGGAGTTATTTTTTATCAGTTATTGACAAATCAATACCCTTATGCCGTTGATGAATATTCAAATGAAGACATAATTGATTTAAAACCATGGGATGAGACCTTAAATCCTCCAAGCCATTACAATGATAAAGTTTTTAAGGATTTGGATGAAATTGTTTGTAAATGTCTGGATTTTAACATGAATAATAGATATTTGGATGCAGGTGACCTTTTAAAAGATGTGGAAAAAGCTATTGATAAATATCACTCTACTCAATTCATATCAAAAAAAGATAATATTCGCAATTATCATGATGAATATTCAGAATATATTATTAATGATTCTATTAAAGAAGCTTTTAGACTTGCTAAATGTGAAAATAAACTTGAAGATGCAATTGAAATATTGGAATCGGAAGTTTTACAGGATTATGACATTAGAAAATGTTATTCAGAAACACTTATGATTTGGAAATCCAGACGTCCGGATTTAAAATTAATTTCAAAGGCATTTACCGTTAATTTAAAGGGACAAAACTATAAATTATCATGTAATTTTTTAGAAGAAGCTATTGCTTACAATCCATCAATTAAAAGTAAATATCAGCATTTCATCGATTTATGGGAAATTTTCATTGATTTGGAAAAGCATGGCAGTTTATTCAAATCTGCTGTTTTGCTTGAAAATTTAATGGATAGGAATAGTGAAATTTGCAATCTTTATAAACCTATTGTTCCTAGTTTAAAAACTTATTCTGTTGATGAAATAGTTATTGAATCAATTCGTTTAGCTAATTCAAATAATTTAACTGATGCGGCAAATTTAATGGAGTTTGCTGTTGTTTGTGATGCTGAAATTAAATCGAAATACTCATATCAGTTATCTTTATGGAAGCAGAATATGAAATTGCATTTTAAACGGACAAATAAAATAAAACAGGATACAATTGATTATGCTATTGATTTGGGAACTGCAGATTCTATTGTTTCTTACTATAATGATGGAAATCCTGTTATTATAAAAAATTATGTGACTGGTGATGATTTCACACCCTCTGCAATTTTAATCGATGAAGAGGATAATGTTCAGGTCGGCTTAACCGCTAGAAATGCAATTTTTTCCGAATCAGATAATGCGGTGTCTGAATTTAAGCATGATATGGGTTTTTCAATACCATTCAAATTTAAAAAATCTTCACGTATAATGTTTCCTGAAGAATTATCAGCAGAAATACTTAAGGAACTGAGATTTTCTGTTTATAAACAATGCGGCGTTGATATTGAACATGTAGTAATCTGTGTTCCTGCAAATTCAAATCCTATTAAAACTAAAGCAATTATTGATGCGGCCAATCTTGCCAGATTTCGTTCATATAACTTAATTTCAGAACCAATAGCTATTGGTTTAGCATATGATCTTAAAAAAGAAAATGGAAACTGGTTGATTTATGATTTAGGTGGTGGAACATTTAATGTAACATTAATTCATGAAAATAAAGGAAGCATTGAAAAAGTTGCAACAGAGGGATTGGATAATCTTGGCGGAAATTCATTCGATTGGAAGATTATTAATGAACTGTTCCGAGCGAAAATATCTCAAGATTTAAACTTGGAGGATTTCAGATTAAATAATCCAAAATATTCCAATGTTTTCTCAAAGCTTAAGGAAGTTGCAGAAAAATCTAAAAAAGATTTAACTAAAGCAGATAAAACAGATATATTTGTAAATAATCTTTTAAATAATTATGATTTTAAATATACACTAAAGCAAGAAGACCTGAAGGAAATTATAAAACCTTTACTAAACTATACTTTTAAATTATGCAGAAACTTATTAAACGATAACTTATTGTCTGATGAAGATATTGACAAAATTATTCTTGCAGGAGGTTCCTGTTTAAGTCCAATAGTACAGTCATTAATCCAAGACGAATTCAATATTGAAATAACCTTTAAAATAGATCCGTTAACAGTTGTTTCAAGAGGTGCTTCAATTTATGCCGGAAGCATAGAAAAGCCCAAGAAAACTGTTAAAAATGAAAAATTTTCAGTAATTATCGACCATCAGAGTAATGGCTATAAAGGAAAAGTATTCTGCCTCGATGATAAATTTTCATTTTTAGGATACTCAATTGAATTTAAAAATGATAGCTATTCTTCCGGTAAAATTCCATTGAAACTGGACGGAAGATTTAATCTGAATTTGCCTGAGGAAAAATTAAATATTTGTCTTTATAGGGAAGATACAGATCTTGTACTTGATGAAAAATCGCCCGATTTAATTAATGGTGAAGATATTCATATTCCCTATTTGAATGATTCGTTCAATCTTGTTAACAATTTGACCTTTAAAAAGTTATTTAACAGGTACATGACATTAATTAAAGATATTAATTGGCTCAAAGATTATTCATATGATTTGGAAAATGATGTGGTGGATTATCTTGATAGATTGGTTGAAATCGCTCGAAGAGATCCAATTGCATTAAACCAATGCTTAATTTATATAAATCATCTTGAAAACATTGTTAACATGTTAAAAACGGATTTAAAATATTCAGCTCTTCTGGAAAATGTTGAAAATAAAATAAAAATTATAAAAGATAACGGATTGTTTGAGGTTGATAATTATTATGAAAACTATAATCTAAATGAATTAAATGAATTCCATACTGATTTAATTGAAAAATATGTTGAATTAAATAAAAATCAGGTTATTGAAGAATGTTTTATTAATTTAAAATTTGAAGGAATTTATACAAATAATAAAAAACTTGCAGATGAATTAATTGAAAAAGCCCATATTTCAATAGATAAAAATAACTATAATGAACTGTTTGACATAATCAATTTATTATATGAACTTGATGAACGTGATTAAATAAAAAGCTTTATGTGACTTATATATATTATAAAATAAATCTTAAGTAAGGTGTAGTCCATGAAAAAATCAATAAAACCAACAGTCGTTTTAAATAAAAATAATTGTGAAAGATTTTTGGATTTAAATTCCAAAACTGAATTTGATAAAGTCATGGAAGTACTCAATAAATTAATTGCGGGGAATGAATATAATAAATAATAAATTAATTGAATTGCCTGACTATGGCCGTTTAATTGTTGTAACAGATTTGCATGGTAATCTTGAAGATTATAATGCCTATTTAGATTTGTGGGATAAAAACGATTTGGATTTTCATATTGTGTTCACTGGAGATTTAATTCATGCAGTTGACGAAAAAAAAGACGGATCCATTGAGATTTTGGATGATGCAATAAAAAAATCCAAGAAATATTCTAACTTTCATACTCTTTTAGGAAATCATGAATGGGCTCATATTACAAGCACTAATATTTATAAGCAAAATAAGGATTTGCTGTTGGAATTTGAAAATTTAATATCTTTCAAGAAAGGATTCATTGAACCCCATTTAACGAATTACATTAAATTTTTCAAGACAATGCCCTACTTTTTAAAAACAGCAAACGGACTTTTTATTTCACATTCCGGCCCTTCCAGCAATGTTAATTCCATTGAAGCATTTAAAAAAATTTTTGAAAGTGATTATTCACATCCCATTTTGCAGGATTTCCTATGGAACAGATACACAAAAGTAACTGATTACACAAGAAATGATGTTGAAAATTTTTTGGATATTGTCGAATCCAAGTTTATGATTGTGGGACATTGTCCCGTTGAATCTTATAAAGTTTTTTCAAAACAGATTATAATGTCTTCAAGTTTCTACACGAAAGTTAAAACTTATCTGGATATGGATTTATCATTGGAATTAAATGAGATAAAGGATGTTCAAAAGCAACTGAAATTCATCATTGACTAGAAATAAATTCATTTCCATTATCCATTTTATAACAAACTTTATTAAAAATTAATATTAAATTTAAAGTAAGGATAAAGGTGTTTTCAATGACTGAAAATGGAAATAATTTACGAAATTACATTAATGATTTTTTTGATGATTTGGTTTTATATGATGATTATTATAATAAACACGATTATAAGGGTCTTTTAAAAGCAGGCATAGATGTATTTTTAGATAATGAAACTTCATACAATGCTTATGAGATTTATCAGACTTTTTTCATGATTTATCAGATTACTTCTGAAAATAAATCAAATGAATCGGCAGATGAAAACAGTGTTGTTAGTGAACCGAATACACTTTTAGATTTAGTTAAAATAATGAAGAAATATGAGGAAAGTACTGGTGATTTAATTGAAAAGCAAAGAGATCATTTTATCCATTCAGTGAATGTTTTCCTTTTGGGTTTAGCTATTTATTCTCAAAATAAGAAATATCGTGATAAATTTAGAGAATACGTTCTTAAAAGTCCCTATAAAAAATATTATCAAATTGAGGGTAATTTTTCCAATGAAGAGTTTCTGTATCGCTGGGGTGTAGCTTCCCTATTCCATGATATTGGCTATCCCGTTGAAATTATAGGAAAGCAGCTTAAGAAATTTATCAATGACGGAATTAAATCTATCTCAAACACATATGGTGCGGATACTGCAATTGATTTTAAAGATTTTGATGAATTCAATTCCATTGTAAAATTAAACCCTGATTTTGCAGATGACTATATGAAGACCTACCCTAAATCAAAATTCTTAAATCTATTCAAACCTACAGACATTATGGCTCATAAAATAACAAATGATTTTCCTAAATTAGACATTAATAAATTGATTAAACATTTAAATAGCTTTGTTGATATAATGGGTGACAGCGGATTTATTGATCACGGATTTTTCTCATCGATTTTGGTTTTAGACTCATATGGTTATTTAATACAAAAATATGCAAAAAATACTAATTTTTTCTTTTATCCTATTGTAGACAGTGCCAGTGCTATTCTGTTGCATAATTACTATAGAAATGTATTGCAGAAGAAACCATTTTCATTAGGTGGCCTACATCCAGGTGAAAACCCCCTAGCATATTTATTAATTCTATGTGACGAACTTCAGGAATGGAACAGACGGCCATTTGGGATTAAAGATAAAAAAAGAAGCCATGTAAATGATTTACTCATAGATATTACAGATGAAAAAATTAATATAGAATACATCGTAAAAAGCGGTTCAATCGGTTTAGGATTTTCGGAAGATAAAGAAGATTTACTTAGAAATGTTTTAAGAATTAGAAGTATTTTCAACAGTGATTTGACTGTTACAACTAAAGTTAAACAGGATAATATTCTCAGAGAAATTGTTAAATCCGAGATACAAGCTCCAGATACATTACTTAGAAATGTTGAAAAACTGGCTATTGAAATTCATAATCAATATAACTCAACAATCAAATCGCAGTATCAGGAGAAAGTGGATAATGGGGAAGAAATTGATTTGGACTTACAAAAGAAATATGATGGACTATGTTCATTTGAGGATTTATCCCCACAACTTAAAATAGCTAATATTCGTCAGGCAAGATCAATTCCACGTAAATTAAATATAATCGGATGTGAAATTGCTAATAAATCTGATGAAAGAGAAGCTATTGTTGAATTTTCTCCAGAGGAAGTTCTTGATTTAGCAATCTTTGAACATGATGAATGGTGTGAAGAAAAAATAGGTACTGGCTGGACTTATGGTGAGGAAAAAGATATTGAAAATCTAATAACTCCATATTTGGTTCCATGGGATGATCTGGATGCAGAAATTCAGCAGTTTGATATTGATCCAGTTAAAAATATTCCAAATCTCATTGATTCAATCGGTTTGAAAATTGTAAGAACAAAAACAAGGTTACTTACTTTTAAAATGCATGAATTCTATGAAGAGGAAAATGATGTTGGCGAATTTGAGGATTTACCTGAGTATATTAAATATTCAAATTACAAACAAACTGATTTCCTGGTTAAAATATTAGGTGAACAGGGCTATGACGTTGTTCCGAAAGAAAGTAAAGGAACCCCAATTTCTTCCTTTGATGAAGATGATTTAGATTATTTAGCTGAAAGAGAGCATAATGCATGGTATAAACTTAGAATTAATTCAGGTTGGAAATATGGTGAAGTTAAAGATGAAAATTTATTAACAAATCCTAATTTGGTTCAATGGGAGGATTTAAACGATTCTACAAAAATTTCAAATAAAAATACATTTGAAAACCTGCCTAAATTATGC
>CADBPS010000023.1 GCA_902796575.1 uncultured Methanobrevibacter sp.
AGAAAGAAAAAAGTTCGCAGATGTTTTAACATCCAATATCAACCAACATAATAAACATAAAATAACGTAAAATAAAGGAGAAAAAAATTATGAATCAAAATTCACCAACTTGACGACATTGAGAAAATACTGCAATTTTAAATGGTTAAACTATTTATAATAGAAAATATAAATCGTAACACTAACCCAAATGGTGGTTTTGAAAATTATAGCGTAAGTGCAAAAAGTGTAATGTATGCGTGCAGAGATAGATTTTGATTTGAAAGCTCTTTCTTGAATTATAGTATTGCTCAATGACTATTGTTTGAAATTTATTTTTGGATTTCTGCCGGTGTACTGATGAACAGGGAAATTTATGAATATAAATTCAAATTTAGTTAAAGGAGTGCAAATTTAAAGGCAATCTTTACTCCCCGAATGGGGTGATAAAAATGGTTAAAGAAGAAGGCAACATTGTAAAGTTGGATGACATTGATGTAGAAATATTAAAAATAATAAATGATGATGTTAGAACATCATACCGACAGATATCGAGGGATTTAGAAGTTTCAGTTGGAACTATACACAACCGCATCGATAAAATGGTAAAAATGGGAGTAATAAAGAAATTTTCTCCGATAATAGACCACGAGAAGTTGGGCTTCGATTTAAGTGCAATAATTGGAGTTCGGGTGAAAGGAGGAAAACTTAGAAACTGGGAAGAAAAAGCATTTTTAAACAAAAATGTACTTGCAATATACGATGTAACTGGAGACTACGACGCAATACTAATAGCTAAATTTAAAGACATCAGCGAATTAAACACATTCCTCAAAGAACTATCAAAAGATCCAAAGATTGAAAGAACTTACACTCAAACTGTACTCGAGACCATAAAAGAAGATATGGGATCGGCAAACATATTATAAATATAATAGTTAATTACAACTATTATTTTTATAACTACTTTTTTTGAATGGGAATACCATTACCTAACTAATTTAAATATATTAAAAACAAAATATACCATATTATTAAATATTTAGAGGTTATTAAATTGGCAGTTTGCTTACCCGATACACAAGATGACGCTCCGAATATTCCTATAAAATTAACTAGAGTAGGAGTTACGGGTGTTAAAAAGTTATTGCAACTAGAAAGACCACATAAAAGACCAATAATACTATTACCAACTTTTGATGCTTTTGTTGATTTGCCCAATAATCAAAAGGGAGTGCATATGTCCAGAAACCCGGAAGCTATAGGTGAAGTTTTGGACAGCATATCCAAGGACAGTTCAGTTGGTGTAGAGTCATTATGTGCAAGAATTGTTGAAAAAATGATGGAGAAACATGAATATGCAAAACGTGTCGAAATATCAATGACAAGTGACTACATATACATGAGTGAATCCCCAGTAACAAAACATAAAACACAGGAAACCGCCCATCTGAAAGCTAAAGCTGTTGGATTGAGAAACGATAAAGGAAACATTGAAATAAGAAAAAGTATTGGTGCTGAAGTAATTGGAATGACAGTATGTCCATGTGCTCAGGAATCCGTTAAGGAATCTGACAAAAACAAGTTATTGGAATTCCTTGATGAAGAAACAACTCAAAAGGTACTTGATACAGTAACATTCGCATCACATAACCAGAGAGGTATTGGAACATTATTGATTGAAGTTCCGGAAGGCTATGATGTAAACGGTGAAGATATAATTGATATAATTGAACTTTCAATGTCATCACCAGTATGTGAACTGTTAAAAAGACCAGATGAAAATGCAACTGTAATCAATGCACATAAAAAACCTGTATTCGTTGAGGACTGTGTTAGAAATATGATGGAAATGTTTGTTCAGAAATACTCCCACCTGCCTGATGATACATTAATCACATCAAGACAGGAAAATCAGGAGAGTATACACAGACATAATGCATTTGCAGAGAAAGTAACTACAATGGGCGAACTGAAAACAGAACTGAACTTATAAAAAGGAAATGAATACATGCAAAAAAAATACGAAATTGCAGGACAGGTAATGGGATTTTTCGATTCATTTAAAGGATCCCGTCCGGCAATAGATAATGATAAAATATTAATTGTCAGAAGCAGAACAAGAAAAACCATTCCTCTTGATGATTTTGAAGAAAAACTATCTGAATTAGGTAAGGAAATCGGAGGAGTTGAAGTCCCGGCAACATCAGGCAAAATAGAAGAAATTCTAAAATCCGGAGACAAGCACATAAAGGAAAGTGAAGTTACAACAGCCAGTATTGATGGAAACGGTTTTACAAGAATGAAAGAGGAACTGGAATCAATGGGGCTTGTAGTTGCATATAAAGTATTTGAACTTCCAAGTTTTGACGTTATCATTGCAATATGGGAAGATAAAAGCGAAATCCCCCCATTATATGTTGAAGTGACTGTTTCTGAAAAGGAAAATAAAAAATGAGAAAATACACAAAAAAAGATATTCTTTCTGTATTAACCAGTGAAAGCTATGAAATAATAGATTATATTTCGCAGGTAAGGGAATATAGGGAGAATAATCTGATTACTTATTCTAAAAATGTTTTTATCCCACTGACTGAAATCTGCAGAAATGACTGCGGGTACTGTAATTTCAAAAAAACACCTGATGATAAAAATGCAATAATTTTAAAATCAAAGGAAGAAATTTTAAATGAACTGAAAATAGCTGAAAAATACGGTTGCAGCGAAGCACTATTCACATTCGGCGAAGATGCCGATGAAGAAAAAGTTGTTTTGGACAGATTGAATGAATTCGGCTACACTGATATGATTGATTACATTGTAGATGTTTGCCGGATGACATTGGATGAAACTGACCTGCTACCACATACCAATGGGGGCAATTTCAGCTATAATGCAATGAAACGCTTAAAGGAAGTTAATGCATCAATGGGATTGATGCTTGAAAATTCATCACCGAGATTAATGGAACTTCCGGCACATGAAAAGAGCCCCGGAAAAGATCCGAAGCTGAGATTGGAAACAATTGCCAATGCCGGAAAATTGAAAATCCCCTATACAACTGGAATATTGATTGGTATTGGAGAGACAAAAGAAGAAATTGTTGATTCATTATTTGAAATAAAACATTTACATGAAAAGTACGGGCATATTCAGGAAATTATCATTCAGAATTTCACAAAAACTCCACATATTCAAATGAAAGATTATCCGGAACCAAGCTTTCTTGACATGGTTAGAACAGTCACAGCCGCATCATTACTCTTCAGCGATACTGATGTCAGCATACAGGTACCGCCTAATCTGAATTATGATACTGCCCAGATATTCCTTTTATGCGGAGCTGATGACTGGGGCGGAGTTTCACCGGTAAGTCATGATTTTGTTAACCCAACATCCCCATGGCCTACACTAAATGAACTTGAACATTTAACATCAGATGCCGGCTTTAAGCTGGTTGAAAGATTATGTGTCTATGAAAAATACATTAATGATGAATGGTTAAATGAATCTATTAAAGAAAAATCAATTAATCTATTAAAGCATCAATAACAACATGCTCAACACCCGGAGCATATTTCTTTATTTTATTTATTTTTAATAGTTCAACATCCCTGTTTTCACAGGCCTGTCGGATTCTTGAAATCGGTCTTGTCTGCATTAATTTTGATGGAACCGTTTCATGATAATGAATTATTCCCCCTTTATTTAAACTGTTAACAGCTACTTTGAGATAATGATGTGTTGTTTTTACATAACCCATTACAATGCGGTCTGCCTTATATTTAGGAGTTTCTATTAGACAGTCCCCTAAAACCGGAGTTACATTTTTACACTTGTTTAAATTAATATTTTCATTCAGATAATAGTAGGAATTTGGATTTATTTCAATTGAAATTACTTCATTTGCATTTGAATGAACTGATATGGGTATTGAAAAGTAACCGATACCTGCAAACATATCAAGGACTGTTTCACCATCCCGCACCAGTTCAGCTATTCTTAAACGTTCATTAGTGTTTCCTTTGGACCACATTACCTTGGACAAATCCAGTTTAAACAGACATTTGTTTTCTTTGTTGACTGTTTCTGTTTTAAATCCATATAATATCTCATAATTAGGTTCCCTTTTTGTCCCTTGAATATGATTTATTTTCATTATCGTTTTAACATTATGTTTTGATGCCAATTGAGATAAATCATCCTCAGCAGGAATATTGTCCAGAATTAAAATGTCCCCAATTTTTTTATACTTCATAAAAATCCCTACAAATATTATTTGTTTCGATTGCTATAGAAAAAACCTTACTATCAATCAGACAGAAACCTATCAAAATCCGTATCTGCCTGCCATTTAATAAAATGATTTAAATGAAAAGTTTCACTAAGACAGTATATAATTATAGATAGCTTCCATAATAAGGATGGTGATATGCAATTGTGAAACATTTGAAGATTGTCAAATAATGACTATTGTATTTCCACACAATCATCCAATAATGCGATAATAATAAAGAACATTGATTTAAGTAGATTTAAATTGTTTAAATCAATTTTTTCCATTATAACAAAAATAAACAATAACTTTATATACTTCAAATTGAAATATAGTTATTGTGTTAGTTTAACTGACATGTTGATTCTGATTTTAAATAATATTAACTTATTATTGAGATAACCTAAGAAGTATACTTAAGTACTTTATAGAGGTGTTATTAAATGGATGATAAAATTTTAGAGGGTACAACAACCGTAGGTATTACCTGTAAGGATGGTGTTGTATTCGCAAGCGAAAGAAGGGCTAGTATGGGTAACCTTGTAGCTCATAAGGTCGCAGAGAAAATATTTAAAATTGATGATCATATCGTAACAACTATAGCTGGTTCTGTTGGAGACGCACAGAGTCTTATGAAAATAATTGAAGCGGAAGTTTCATTATATCAAATGAGAAATAATGATGCAATCAGTGTTAAGGCAGCAGCTTCATTAACTGCTAATATATTGCGTTCAGGTCCAATGTATGTTCAAACATTACTTGGAGGTATGGATGGAGATAAGCCATCACTTTATTCACTTGACCCTGCTGGTGGTATGATTGAAGATACTTATATATCAACTGGATCTGGTTCTATTGTAGCATATGGTGTTTTAGAAGACAGATACAGTGACGATTTGACAACTGATGAAGGAATTGAAATAGCTATAAGAGCTATAAGAGCCGCTGCCGAACGTGACACATATTCCGGAAACGGATATTTAGTTGCTAAAGTGGATAAAAACGGCTTTGAAATGTTAGATAATGAAAAAATTAATGAGATTCTAGGTAAAATATAAAGTAATAAAACTAATTTTTCATAAACTAACTATTTTTTTATATAATAGGTGTAGATGGTTTGTGAAGTTTAACTGATTATAGTATTTCATACTGATTTGCAAACCATTATTGTACACTGAGCTTTTTTTGAAGGGATTATATGACTTCAGATATTTTGGATGACATTAAAAAAGAAATTTTAGCAAAACTACCGAAAACAACTCAGGTTTCAAAGGTTGAATTTGAAGGACCTGAAGTTGTAGTTTATACAAAGAATCCACAAGTTATTACTGAAAACGGTGATTTAATAAGATCACTTGCAAAAGAACTTAGAAAAAGAATTATTATCAGGTCGGATAAAAGCGCTTTGCTCAGTCCTGAGGAAACTATTAATAAAATTCACGAGATTGTACCTGAAGGTGCTGAGATTACTGACATTTATTTTGATACTGTTACCTGTGAAGTGGTTATTACTTCCAAAAAACCAGGACTTGTAATTGGTAAGTACGGTGCTACCTCAAGAAATATCGTTAAGAATACTGGATGGGCACCGAAAATATTAAGAACTCCACCAATCAGTTCTGATGTTATCGGTAAAATTAGAACCACGTTAAAAAATAACAGTAAAGAAAGAAAAAAATTGCTGCAGAGACTTGGACGTCAGATTCACCAGGGAAGCAAATATCCAAATGACTGGGCCAGGGTAACTTCAATGGGCGGATTTAAAGAGGTAGGCCGTTCATCAATGCTTTTGCAAACCCCAAACAGCCGTGTTTTATTGGATTGCGGGGTTAATGTAGCGGCGCCAGACAATAAAACTGCATTTCCATATTTGAATGCACCGGAATTTTCAATTGAAGAATTAGATGCAGTTATTATTTCACATGCACATCTTGACCATTGTGGTTTCGTGCCTTACCTTTACCATTACGGATATGAAGGTCCTGTTTACTGTACAACACCAACAAGAGATTTAACCACATTATTACAGCTTGACCATATTGATATTGCTCAAAGAGAAGGTAATCCATTGCCATTTAATGTGAAACATGTTCATAAAGCTATTAAAAATACGATTACATTGGATTATGGTGAAGTAACAGACATTTCACCAGATATCAGATTAACATTGCATAATGCAGGCCACATTTTAGGTTCTGCAATATCCCACATGCATATCGGTGACGGTGCATATAATCTTGTCTACACTGGAGATTTCAAATATGAACCGTCAAGATTATTGGAACCTGCAACCATCAGATTCCCGCGTGCAGAAACTGTTATAATGGAAAGTACATATGGTGGCAGAGAAGATGTTCAGCCTTCAAGAAACTCCGCTGAAAAGGAAATGATGAAGACAATTTATAAAACCTTAAAACGTGGCGGAAAGGTATTGGTTCCAGTATTCGCTGTGGGAAGGGCGCAGGAACTTATGGTTGTACTTGAAGAATATATGAGACATGGAATGATTGATGAAGTGCCTATTTACATTGACGGAATGATTTGGGAAGCTACTGCAATCCATACCGCAAGACCAGAATATTTAAGCAGAGATTTAAGAGATCAGATATTCCACATGGGCAGAAATCCATTCGTATCAGAAATGTTTGAAAAAGTTCAAAACATTAATCAGAGAAAGGATATTGTTGAAAGTAAACAGCCTGCAATTATTTTGTCAACATCAGGTATGCTTACAGGAGGTAATTCAGTTGAATACTTCAAATGGCTGTGTGAAGACCCTAAAAATACCTTGATATTTGTAGGATATCAGTCAGAAGGTTCTCTTGGTAGAAGAATACAGAAAGGAAGAAAAGACGTTCCACTGGAAGATGATGGAAAAACAAGAGAATTCCATGTTAAAATGCAAATTAAAACTATTAATGGATTTAGTGGTCATTCAAATAGAAGACAATTAATGGAATACGTTAAAAGACTAAATCCAAGACCAGATAAAGTTATTACATGTCATGGAGACCCTAAAAAGGCAGTTGACTTAGCTTCATCCATTCACAGAAGCTATAAAATTGAGACAAGAACTCCAATTAATTTAGATTGCGTTAGAATACAATAAAAAGGACAGGTGAGTAGATGGTTACATATTCAGAATCTGGTGTTGATATTGATTTGGAAGCAAAAACTGTATCTGAAATCGCATCAAAACTTCAATCAACATTGGAATATAGAGACATAATAACTGACAGCGGCCATTATGCTGCATTAGTTAGATTAGGAGATAAAGCTATTGCTATGAGTACTGACGGTGTGGGAAGTAAAATATTAATAGCTGAAATGATGAACAAATACGATACCGTTGGAATTGACTGTATCGCAATGGTTGTAAATGATATTTTATGTGTCGGTGCAGAACCGATTGCATTAGTTGACTATTTGGCTGTTGAAAAACCGGATCCTCAAAGGGCAGCGGAAATAGCTGAAGGACTAGTTAACGGAGCTAAAGAATCAAAAATTTCAATAATCGGAGGGGAAACTGCATCACTCCCAGGCATTATAAAAGATTTTGACCTGGCAGGAACCGGAATCGGATTTGTTGATGTTGATAAAATAATTACCGGGGAAAATATCCAGCCGGGAAATGTCCTGATCGGTATTCAGAGTAACGGTATTCATTCAAACGGTTACAGCCTGGCCAGAAAAGCACTCTTTGATGATGCAGGATTTGATGTTAATGACAAAATGCCAAATTCAGATACAACAATTGGAGAAGAACTGATAAGGCCTACTGAACTGTATGTGAAACCTATTGTAGCACTGTTCAGAGAAGAATATGAAATCAATGGACTGGCCCATATTACCGGAGGAGGATTTACAAACCTCAGACGTTTGAAAAAAGGAGTCGGATATGATATAAACAATCTGCCTGAAATTCCTGAAATATTCAAACTGATATATGAGCAGGATGTAGATATTAAGGAAATGTACAAGGTATTCAATATGGGAATCGGATTTGTAGTAATATGTGATGAAAATGAATCTGAAGCTATTATGAATACTTTAAGCAAATACTGCAAATGCCAAATCATAGGAAAAGTAACTGATGATGAAAAAATTGTTGTAAATGCATTTGAAGGTTCAAAAATTGAATATTAGGGGGATAGAATATGAAAATCACGAAGGATAATGAAATAAGTCTTGTAAAAGAAATATTGGAAAAGTTAGGTGCAAGTGAAGAAGATTGTGAGTTAGTAGCTGAAGCTACCATTGATGCTGATTTAAAAGGATTTACATCACACGGGCTTGGAAGATTCCCACAGTACATCATAAGCATTAACGCAGGAACAATAAACCTTGAAGACAACATTACAATAGAAAAAGAAACACCGGCAATCGCATTAGTGAATGGAAACAGTGGATTTGGTCAGGCAGTATCTTATAAATCAATGCAGTTAGCTATTAAAAAAGCAAAAGAAGTTGGAATTGGCTGCGTTGGTGTTCACAATACAAATCATTTTGGAGTAACAGGATTCTATTCGGACCTTGCATTAAGGGAAAATGTCATTGGAATGGTAATTGCAAACACAGACCCTGCTATTGCACCTTTTGGAGGAAGCAAAGCTTTGATTGGAACAAACCCAATAGCTATTGGTATTCCATCCGAATCATATATTGCTGTTGATATGGCAACATCAGTAACTGCACGTGGAAAAATCATCGAATCAAAAAGAAAAGGATTGGATTTACCTGAAGGATGGGCATTGGATAAAGACGGTAATCCAACAACAGATCCTGAAGCAGCCCTTGGAGGATCACTACTTCCTTTCGGAGGATTTAAAGGATATGCAATTTCACTGATGGTTGAAATATTAACCGGCCCGTTAGTACAGGCAGGATATGGTACCGGAGTTACAGGTACTGCATCTCCAACTAAAAACTGTACCAAAGGAGATTTATACATAGCTATCGATCCGTCAAAATTCGGTGATTTTGATGAATTTGTATCAAATACTGAAGATTTCATAAGTCAGGTCAGAGCAACCGGCGAAAATGTTGCAGTTCCTGGTGACTTGGAAGTTAAAAGAATTGCTGATGCAGAAGCTAATGGAATTGAAATCGATGAAAAGTTATACGAACAGTTAAAAGAGATTTGTGATGACTTGGAAATTGATTTGGACTCCTATTTAGAATAAAAAATTTACAAACACCACATATTTTTCATTTTTAACCTGCCATCAGCTTTCACTATTTTCAGCTTTGAAGTGAAGAAAATATCAGTGCAATATAATAAAAGTTATGGATAATTAAATTAAAAGTAACATCACTTACACTAAATATTATTTATGTAGATTGTATTTTAAATAACTTAATAAAAAAGAAAATTAAAATTAGATGGTTGCATATATATGATTACCTCACATATTTGGCATAAAAACCATCTGTATCAGCATATATTGCTTTGAACCCGTAATTTTCAGATTCTTTCATAGCATGTTTTATGTACTGTCTTCCCCAGGAAGTTATTGCCTTTGCACATTCAAAGGAATACCATCTGAATCTTGGAAATCCGTAGATACCATACATTGTATTTGCCAATCTTTTAATAGCCTGCTGCTGTACATCCAATGATTTTTTTTCAGTTGGGTCATTACAGGATTTCATTTCCCTTTTAATTCTGAAACGTTCCTGCAAAATTTTATCAATTTCAGAAGGAATAAAACCTTTTGGTGATTTTTTAAACTTTAGATTATGTTCCGGAGATAGATGGTAATCATCAATATTTTCAACATCGCCGGTAATCAGTACGTCAGGAGATATGTTTTTTGAGATAATTATACTTGGATACAGACTTCTGAAGTCAAACTGAACAAGGTTTTCATGCAATCCCTTTTCAGGCTCTAAAACAAATCCTCCTTCATTGTCTTCAGCATTTGCACGGTCTGTAAAATTGGATCCCTGTTTGTTGGGCACCACTTCATCATCAAAATATGCCTGTTTTACTAAAAACCATTCCGCCTGCTGACCTGTTGCCATACGGCTTATATCAAATAAAGGCTGTCCGATTATACGAGTTAATTCCAGATTAAGAGGTAATGTCTGTTCAGCTATTTTCAACGTTGATACTACATCATCAAGTGAGTAATCAAAGAGATTATCCAGCTCTTCTGCCCCATTATCCCAGAATTCCCAGATTTTTTCACCGGCAACATCAATTTTTTCCTCACCGAAGAGTTCATAATAAACTCTTTCCAGAGTGTATCTTTCAAGAGACATGTATCTTCTCATTACCAGATACAAATCAACGTGTATCAGTCCCTTAATTGAAGCGGCATTTGCATATCCTCTGCGTATAAATCGGATATCCGAGCCGTCCATTCCCAAATCAAGGTCAACATTATGGATTTTGGCCCTGTCTATCAGATAGGGAAAATCAAAGTTGTCTGAATTATATCCTACGATTATATCAACATTGTTCTGCTTGATTATTCCGGAAAATGTTTCAATCATTTCCTTTTCAGAATCTACCTGATTTATAAAGTCATCATTTCTGGAATTCGTTTTTGTGGATATTACCTGATTGATACCGAAGTTGCTTGCAACACCAATCATGATAATCTCATCTTCACTGGAATCAGGCATTCCATGAGGATTTCTAACTTCCAAATCAAAACTGAGTATTCTGAAATCATTGACATTATCAGAAATGCGCTGAGGTGCCTTGTCCAATTTTATTATGTCAACATTATGTTTTTCACTGTCCAACGCCGAGAAAGAATCTATCTTTTCACCAGAGGCTCTTACCCTTGTCATCGGTATAATGTCATTGTCCATCAGGTATCTTCTGTAGAATGGTATGTCAAACTCTCTAAGCTGAAGGACACTGTCAAGATCTCTGATTTTATCTCTTTTTTTGGACAGTTCCTGAGGGTGGGTGAATGTCACTTTGAGGAATGTCTTCGGCACCTGAAAATCCTTTTTAACAACTTTTTCAATTACCACATCATCCAATATATCCTCCAAATCTTCAGTGCACTTATCAGGATTGTTGGATGAAATGTACAAATAAGGTTTGAATGAATCGTCAATTAAAACAACGCTTTTATTCTCACCTTTTGCAAAAAGACGAATGACAGGTTTTTCCTCGAAGGATATATAATCAATGTCCAGTATGGTAACATCCATTTCCATTATTTAATCTCCTCTCTGAAGGAATTTAAAACCTCATATGTTATTCCCAATATCAGCGGTCCTAAAATGAACCCTACTATACCATAAACAATAGGGCCTGTCAGAAATCCTATTAAGAGTATTAAAGGATGGATATCCGCATGGTGAGATGATAATGCAGGCCTTATGTACATATCAATCGTGCTCAGGAAGAATCCGAAAAGCAAAACAACTATCATTCTTGGATAATTACCGTTTACAGCATCAAGAATAACCAGAGACCAGTATATTGGCCATGGCCCGAAAACAGGTATCAGCTGAAGTATTCCAGTTATCACACCTAAAAATATCCCATAAGGATAACCGAGAAGAGAATATCCTACAGCTGCAATAATACCAATAATTACTGAAGTCAGAAAATGACCATAGAATATGCTTTTTAAAACATCCTGAACTGATTTGACGGTTTTGTCAAAGAAATCCATTGACTGTGAAGGCACAAATGACTTTATAAACTCGAAGCATTTGTCTCCGTCCTTGACAAAGTAGTACAGTGAACATATCAGAATAAATAGATTAATCAGTAAATTTGCAAATGAACTTATTAACTTGACCAGAAAGTTGAGGACAACTTTACTTACATCCTTAATAACAGAATTAAAATCAAAATCCATAGGCAAACTATTAGGAACCGCCGTTGAAATCTGATTGAAATCGAAATTTGTCACAAGCATATAATCTGATATAAACCCTATCACAACAAAAATAATATATGCAAAAAGTAAGATCAGAGGTATTATTACCAGGACAATGGACAGAATGATAGATACTGAAGGAAATTTAACTTTTGACTGGATTCTTTTATTTATAGGTCTTAATCCGTAAGCAAGAATTGCTCCCAATATCACCATATCCAGTACAGGAAATACAATCACAAGCGAGATTGCAAGCAGGAATATAATCAGCAATACTGGAGGAGATAAATATTTTTTAAATTCCGTTTCCATTTTCATCAACATTTAATCTTTAATATTTCACACCGGCGGCATCACGGCGGTATTTTCCAAACTCATCAATTTCTCTGATTTTTTGTGAATCAAAAACTGGACCTTCAACACAAATTCTCCAGCCGGTATTGTCAACACAGCACTGACCACATATTCCGAGGGCACATTTCATATACCTCTCAAGAGAATAATCTGCAGGTATGCCTGCATCTTCAAGGATATTAAAAATACCTATCATCATTATCTCAGGTCCGCATACAAATGCATAATCATAAGTCGTATCTTCAAGTAAACTGTTAAGACAATCGGAGGCATATCCTTCAAATCCAAAACTGCCATCATCGGTGCACGGATAAACATTTGCCTCAGATTTTTCCAGATCATCTAAAAACAGCAGCTCATATTTTGTAGTTGCAGCCAGTAAAACATCCACATTATTTGATTCAAGTAATTTTTTGGTTAAAGCATTAACTGGAGCCATTCCAACACCCCCACCAATAACCAATAATTTTTTGTCTGTAAAATCTGTTCTAAAAGCATTTCCATAGCTGCCCCTGACTCCAATTTCATCACCTATATTCAGCTCATGAAGCTGAGATGTAAATGTTCCGATATTTTTAACAGTAACTGAAAGCTCATCTGGAGAAATATTTGAAATGGACATTGGCTTTTCATCCTTGAAATTCCAAAGCATTAAAAATTCACCAGGGTTTGGAATGCCATATTTTTGAGAATCCCATTCAAATTTAAAAGTCTTAATAGTTGGTGTTTCATCAATAACATCTTTAATTTTAACAATATGAGGCATATTTAATCACCGCCATGAGCAAGACCTATCATTTCATCAATAGATCCATATCCTTTTGTTTTCATGAAAACTTCCAAATCATCATTAATAGTGGAAAAGACATCAACACCTTTATCCATGATTGCAGTACCAATCTGAACAGCACTGGCACCGGCAAAAATAAATTCAACAACATCTTCAAAGTTATAAATTCCACCAACACCGATTAACGGAATATCAACGGCTTCAAAAACCGAATAAACATTACTGACAGCTATTGGTTTAATTGCCTTACCGCTCATTCCTCCGAATTTGTTTGATAAAACCGGTTTTGCAACATCAATATTGATTTTCATGCCTGGCCCCAATGTGTTGATTAGACTTAGAGCATCGGCACCTGCATCTTCACAGGTTTTGGCTATTTCAGTAATATCTGTGACATTAGGAGTTAACTTGGCAATAACTGGCACTTCAGCAGCATCTTTTGAAGCAGATACTATTTTATGGCTTAAATTACAGTCCTGACCTATGGAAGCACCATAACCTTCCATTGCATGAGGACATGATATATTCAGCTCAATCATGTCAACAATATCATTAATTTCGCAAACCAAAGTTTCAAACTCATCAGGAGTGGCACCATAAATGGATGCTATAACAACATTATTTTCCCTGTTAATCTTCATCAGTTCCTCTTTGAAATTGTCAACACCCGGATTGGACAGACCAATTGCATTGATGATACCTCCATCAACACTAACGGTAGTAGGATTGTGATAACCAGAGTGAGGTTTCAATGAGAATGACTTGCTGACAACACCTGCAGCACCGGATTTTAAAATCCAATTCATAGAAGAAGCAGTACTTCCCATAATTCCTGCAGCCAGCATTAAAGGATTTTTAAAGTGAACTCCACAAACATTAGTCTCCAACATAAACATTCCACCAAATTTTTTTACTATAAAACACTATTTGTATAAATTAACATATATTAATTACTTTTCGTACTTGTCGAGCAGTTTTCGGTAATTATCATTCTGCAACTTAAGACTGATAATATTGCTCTTATTGGATTTGATAATCTCTTCTTTTTCCTTCATCAATAATTTAATATTTTCGTCCTGCTTTTCAATAATAGCATCCTTCTGCTTCAGCAATCCTTCATATGTTTTTGAAATTTTTCTAAGCTGCACTTCAAGATTCTCGCTGTTGGATTGAATTTGAAGCTTGTAATCATCAATCAGGCTTCTCAGGTACTTTACCTGATTCTGCTTGTCATCAATAATATCCTGCTTTTCCTTAAGTTTCTTGTCCAAATCATCCAGTTCCTTCAGTTTAGCTTTTTCATTGTTGATTTCATTATCCAGCTTATCTTCAAGATTCTGCTTTTCATACTTTAACCTGGTTGAATAGAGCTTGAGCTTATTGATTTCCTCATTCTTGTTATCAAGCTCCATGTTAAGCTCATCAATTTCCCCGTCCTTCAGCTCAATACTTTCCTTCAAATCCCTAAAACTTTGTCTTGACATTAACACAATTTATGATTTTAAAGAAAAATAAAAGTTTTGGAAAAGATAATGTTTATTATTGATAAAAAAAATAAGTTAAACACATGGAATGCTATATAACATACTCTGTTAAGGGTTTTTATGCAATTGATAATAACAATGAAATAATTTCAGAAAAATTATTCAAAGAAAATGAGATTCCGGATAAGCTAATCGAAATTGAAGAAAAAAAGATTCCAAGCGAAGAAAAAGAACTCATAGACGAATTAACCGAGAATTATGATAAAATCATCATCGAATCAAACAAACGCAAATCAGACTATGAAAATGAAAAAATCATAATACAAACGCCAAATAAAGCCGGAGAATTCATAAGAAGCCTGCCGGACAAAAGCACTACCAACGAACACTATCAGAAACTGGCCTTTTATAAAATGAAAAAAGCGCAATCCGGAGAGGATAAACATTTAATTCAGGCCATCAACTCTGTTGATGAAATTGATGAGAGCATATCAAAATTAATTGAAAGAATAAGAGAATGGTATGCACTATACTTTCCGGAAATGGAATTAATCAAGAATAATGAAACGTACATCAGACTTATCTCGGAAAATAAAAGCAAAGAGGAAATAATAAAAGCTAAGGAAAACGTGTTCCCAGAAGATATGCTGGATATTGAGGAAGATATTGATTCTGCCGATCTAGATATTATGAACAATTATGCCAATTCAGTATATGAACTTCAAAAAACAAGAAAAGATATTGTTGAATATATTGACAAGAAAATGGAAAGCATTGCACCAAATCTGCGTCTGCTGGTAGGTTCTTCATTAGGTGCCAAATTAATATCCCATGCGGGAGGCATTAAAAGATTAGCCAGTTACCCATCAAGTACAGTTCAGATAATGGGTGCTGAAAAAGCACTTTTCAGGCATTTGAAGGATGGGGATAATCCTCCAAAGTACGGTTTAATCTATCAGCATCCCCATGTCAGGGGCGCCAAATGGTGGAACAGAGGAAAGATTGCTAGACTGCTTGCGTCAAGAATTTCACAGGCAGCACGTAAAGATGTCTTTGTATGTGATTTTAACCCAGAAATACTGAATGAATTTTTGGATAAAGCTGAGGAAATAGAAAAAAACAATCCGTTCCCAACAAAAACAACTAAAAGAAAAGTTAAAAAACAGGGTAAAAAGAAAAACAAAAAGTCCAAAAAGAGAAGGAGGAGAAAATAATGGATGTTTTTATTAAAAACGGCCAGATTGCAACAAAAAATCTGACACCAGGCATATCAGTCTACGGTGAAGAACTTATATTGCAGGACGTTGAATACAGAGTATGGAATCCCAAACGGTCAAAACTGGCAGCCAGTTTGTTGAACGGATTAAAAAGCTTAGATATTAAAAATGATTCAGATATTTTATATCTTGGTGCGTCAACAGGAACGACAGTATCACATATTTCAGATATGGTGCCTGATGGAAGAATATTTGCCGTTGAATTCTCCGCCGTTACAGCAAAAAAATTAACAAGACTTTCACGCCAAAGACCAAACATTTATCCAATATTAGGTGATGCTACAAAACCTAAAGAATATTTGAACATTACTCCAAAAGTTGATTTCATATACTGTGATGTTGCCCAGCCCACACAGTCAGAATTATTCATGAAAAATATGGATTTATTCGCAAAACCAGAATCTTTAGGAATATTGATGATAAAGGCAAGAAGTATTGATGTTGTACAGAAACCCAAAAAGATTTTCAAACAGGAAGAGAAGAAAATAAAGGAAAAGGGCTTTAAAATAATTGAAAAGGTTAAACTTGAGCCTTATGAGAAAGATCACATTGCATTCATCATAGAAAATTCCGGCTTTTAAAGAAGGAATTCTTAAACAGATATTGATAACAGCATAATTAGATGAAAAATTTATTATAAATAGCTGATGATTTATACCATCACCCCACACTTTAGTGCTTTTTCTACAATGAATATGGACTACATTATTTTTCAATCAAAGCATAATATAACCTCACATATAATATTTGGAGATTTATTTAACCCAACTCCTTTTAAGAAAAGCATAAATGAAAAAAAATTCCAAAAAATCAAAGAAAATCACCGAAGTTCCCATATGAATTATGACATATTTTCTATCATGAATACAATACCTCAATACAAATGATATAAATAATTTTCAGATATGAAATATGTCTTTCAAATTAAAAGTTTTGCGACCGTAGATAAAATCAAATCAAGAATTTTCATAATGATACTCGGTGAAAAAATAGCTATGAGAAACATAAAAAAATACTACTGAAAACCCAAAAAAGTATTACTCCAATAAGTATTTATAGCATAAAATTAAATATAAGATATGCTAATGCAAATTAAATAAAAGTTCACTAAATAATCCTTTAGGTAAATTCACTCTATTAGTCACCTCATTTTTACTAAGCCTAAAGGATTGAACTTATTTAATGAAATAAACTATTTTTAAAAAAATTAATTTTTAAGTGCAATAATGCTGCTTTAATCAAAAAAGTATTACTCAAAAGCAATTATTATCCAATAAAAAAATCTAAAATCACCAAAAATAGAAATTCAAAAATAGAAATCACACAATAAAATAAATCATCACCAAAAAATTAAGTATCGAAATATTAGAATAATGATGAATTAAAATAAATGTTTTAATTTAATATTTAAAATAAAGAATATAAAAATGATGAATAATTAATAGATATAAAAAATTTATAATAAATATTTAGTTATATCTACATGTCTTGAATCTTTTTTGAAATTATCATCATGATTTTTTTGGATACATCACGTTTACTCATAAGATGCAAATCCAAAACACCTGCATCATCAACGATTAAAACTTTATTATTATCCGACCCGAAACCACAATTTTCATTTGAAACATCGTTAACCACAACCATATCAGATCCTGCATCACCAATCTGTTTTCTGGCACGTTTAACAAGTTCGTCATAATACAAATCAAATTCAGCCTTAAACCCGACTAAAAAAATTGAAGGATTAATCTTTTTTATCTCACGGATAATTTTTAGGGAAGGTTTTAAACTGATATCAAATGGTGATTCAGAGCTTATCTTTATATCTTTCCTGTCAGCAACTTCAAAATCACCGACAGCAGCAGTTGATATAAAAATATCAAATTCATCAATAATATCAAAAATGGTATCTGCCATCTGCCCAGATGTCTGTGCATATATGACATTAAACAGGGGAGAGATTCTAACACTGACATTGGCAGCGACCAGTGTAACATCAGCTCCACGAATATATGCCTGTTCAGCTAGTGCCAAACCCATTTTTCCAGATGATTTATTAGAAATTCCTCTGACTGAATCAATAGGCTCGAAAGTACCGCCTAAACTTATTAGAACTTTTTTACCGCGAATAAAAATCACTTCACTAAATTGATGCATCTTAACGATTCGAGAACAATGTCTTCTTTAGACGGAAATTTTGCCTTTCCCTCATCCATTACGGGAGGCATGAAAAAGGCAGATTTTTCATCTTTGATTTTTTCTATATTGGATGATATTGCCTTAAGCATTGAATCATGCATTGAAGGAACAAATAAGATAGGAGTATCATGACCAAATGCTGTAATTAACAATGTGGAAATAGGATTATCTGCAATTTTATTTGCAAATTTTGAAATCGTATTTGCAGTGGCCGGTGCAACTAAAATCAAATCCTCCTGAGCATATTTAACATGTTCGATATCACCTGTCAGCTTTGTGACAACATCCCTGCCGGTGGCAAATTCCATTGAATTGGGATGGATGATATCACAAGCAGCTTCACTCATAAAACATTTAACTTCAATACCTTCTCTTCTAAACTGTCTTGCTAGTTTAACTGATTCACTAGCTGCAACACTACCTGTAACGCATAAAACAATCATTTTATAAAACTCCATAAAATAAATAAAAAAAAGTGATTAGTTAATGTTAATATGTTCAATAATATAATCTGCTGCAGGCAAATTGGCCTCAAACTGATCAACAGGCGCACTGTACATTATAACATATGCACAATTATTTTTTTCAAACCATATTGCTTTGTGCTGCCTGACACTGCCGTCAACAGAACTTGAAGTATAAATATACTCAACGGCATCATGGCCGTTTACCGATATATCACCTGAGGACACCAGCTGGAAGGCCGGATCTGCACCAATATTGGTATAGGTTCTGTTAAGGAAAGAATCAAAACCTTCATCAAGTCCTCTTTTTTCGACATTGACGTTAACCTGACCTATTTGAAAACTGTCAACTGAATTCCCTTTTGAAACAGCTATTATTGAATCATTTGATGTTGAATTTGACAATACCCAATTTGAAGGATACTCAACTACTACTCCCCCTTTGGAATCCGATAACATAGTAACAGATTCATTGTTGGAATCTTCTTGAGCGGCATCAAACTGAATATCATTAACTATTATATAACCAAAAACTGCGATGAGCACAACAACCATCAAAACTCCAATTACTGTAAACTTACTCATATATTCACATCCATATTAACCCTCTGCGGGAGCTGCTTCTCCCCCTCCACCTTGCTGTGGCTGAGCTTCAGGAGCCTCACCGCCAGTATCAGAAGACTGTGGAGTTTCATAACTAGTAGGTACACTATACGCTTCCTCAACAGTTTCAATTTCACTGTAAGTGGAATCATAACCTGTAACATTGGTAAAGTTTTCACCAGCAGTTTCATTGATAATACTGCTGACATCCGCTACGTCAGGAAATGCTGTATCAATAACAGTAGCAGAAACATTAGTATTAGAAAGGGAATCGGAATCAAGACTAAATATACCAAATCCAACACCTACAGCAAATCCAACAATTAAAACCAACATAGCTATAAGCATGAAAGTTCCGCTGCTCATAGGGACTTTTTCCTTTAATTCAGTGTCTCCTTTTTTAGGATTGATTATATATTTCTGAACTAAATCCTCTTTTTCTTTTTTCTCTTCTTCATACTCCCGATCTTCAGGAGGATTCTCATCTTCTTGAGGTTTTCCCTGCATTGATCTAATTCTATTTGTAGCTTCTATCGCATCTATTGAATTAAGTTTATCTTCGTATTTTGAACGAAAATACAAGTACTTTTCACGGGATATTTTACCATGAGAATAGTCAGATTCCAAACTGGCTATTATCTGTAAAAGTTTATCCTTATCATCCGTCATAGCTACCCTCCCTAAAACCAATTGACATAATCTACATTATATTATAACATTAATTTATAGTTTACTTAAATATAGGATATGAGCCTAAAATTTTAAATAAAATGGTATTTTCATCAATTTGATTTAAAACTTTTTTAATTTCAGAATCATCCCTGTGGCCAATAAAGTCAACAAAAAATATATATTTACCCAATCCTTCTTTGGAAGGTCTTGACTCAATTTTTGTTAAATTAACATTATTTTCAGCAAAAATTCGAAGAATTTCATATAGTGAACCCGGCTGGTCTTCCATTATCGAAAAAATTATTGAAGTCTTGTCATTACCTGTAGGCTTGGAATATTTTTTTGATAAAACAACAAAACGTGTTTCATTATTGGTTTTGTCCTGAATATGGGCTTTGAGAATTTCCAAATCGTATAATTCTGCACTTTTAATATTTCCAATAGCTGCTTTTGAATTGTCGCCAAGTATAGTTTTAGCAGCATTAGCTGTGCTTATCGAATAATGGGGGCGAAAATCGTTGTTGCCCAGAAATTCCTGACACTGGGCGATTGCCTGTGAATGAGAATAAACATCAGTAATATCTTCCATTCTGGTGCCCCTGTTAACTAAAAGATTCTGATTGATTGGAATTATTATTTCACCAACAATATTTAAATCATATTTATGTGCAATACCATCCAAAGTAATACCGACGGGACCTTCAATTGAGTTTTCAATCGGGACAATGCCTTCATATGACTGATTTGAAACAACACTTTCCATAACCGCAGGAATTGTACAACAAGATAATAAATTATCTCCCCTTAAAGCCGCAGCTTCGTGGGAAAATGTTCCTTTCGGTCCCAAAAAAGAAATTAAATCACTAATCTAAATCACCAAAAAAAAAGTTTAAAAGAAGAATAATATATAATTATCCTTCCAGTTTTGATATTAATCTTAAAATATCAGTTTGAGTTATGATTCCGACAACTTCATCATTATCAACAACAGGCAAACCGTTATATCCTGTGTCAACCATGATTTTTGCAACTTCAGAAATCATAGTATCTTTTTCAACAACAGTAACATTTGTTGACATGAAGTTTTCAACTAAAACTTCCTTAATCTGAGATTTTTGATATTTTTCAGGTACGGTTTTTCTAAAATCAATAAATGCTCTCATTAAATCCTTGGAAGTTATCACACCAACTAAAGTTCCTTCATCAATTACCGGTAACCTGCCTACTTTTGAGTCTATGCTTAATCTCCTTGCATGAACAAGCCTTTCAGACGGGGAAATTGAAATAATTTCTTTAGTCATTAAATCTTTTGTAATTATTTTGTCATAATCACCGTCTACAGCCAAAGCTACAAAATCAGCTTTTGAAACAATACCAACCATTTCATCCCCATCCATGACAGGTACTGATCCGATTCCGTTTTCAAGCATTAAGTTTCCAACATCAGCCAAACGCATTGTTTGAGGAACTGTTATAACATCTTTAACCATAACTGATGAAACATGAAGCCTTGAAGCAGGCATACTTTCATATTTTGAGGATCCTAATTTTTCAGCAATATCCCTTTCAGAAACAATAGCAACCAGCTGTTTATTATTCATAACAGGTAAACGGGATATTTTATTTTTTCTAAGCAATTTCAAAGCATCACTGAGATTTTGATCTTTATCAATTGTAATCAATGAAGTTGACATTAAATCCTTAATTTGCATATTACCATTACCTTATAATTTTTTAACAGCTCTTAAAATATCTCTTTCAGTTATAATACCAACAATAACATTATTCCTGACTACTGGCACACCACCAATATTGCTTACTTTAAATAATTCACAAATTTCGCCTATTTTATCTTCAGGTTCAGCGATTACAGCATCTTTGACCATGATTTCAGATATTTTGGTTTCTAAAACTTTACTTGCTGCATTTGAATTTAAATTATCAAATAATTCTTTGGAATTTAAGAAACGAATAATATCGGTTGAGGTAACAATACCTAATAATTTTTTAGCGGCTTTTGATATGTCTGCTTCACCACCAACAATAGGGATTCTTCTTAACCCGTTTCTAACCATGATTTTACAGGCACTTTCGATTGGGGTACCTGGTGTTGTAGTGAAGACTTTTGTGGCCATATAATCCTGTGCGGTTTTATCATCCATTTCACCTGCAAGGGATAGTGCAATATCTCTTTCTGTTACTATACCTACAAGTTTATCATCACTATCAATAATTGGAATAGCACCTATCTGATTAGATAGCATTTTATCAACGACATCATTAATTGAGGATTTGTTTGATAAGGATACTACCTCACGAGACATGATTTCTTTAACCGGTTCGTTAATAGCTGCCAGGAAATTATCTTCATATTTTTTCTCAATGATATTGAATTTATTTCCTCCACCAAAGAAATCTAATATATCCATTACTGTGACAATACCAAGAACTTTACCTGAACCCGGATCGGTAACAGGTAGTCTCCTGAACTCATGTTCCATCATTACTTTAGCAGTGTCTTTTATACTTTTACTAGGAGGAATTGAAACAACATCTGTGGTTGCCACTTTCATAATTTCTCCGATTTTATCATGAACTTTAGTTTCGTGTTCAACAGAGCCTCTATTCATTGATTTTCTTAAGCTAATGGATGTTTTTTCTTTCATATATACACCTCTTAATTTTAATTACACATTCTAAAATAAAATCGATTCTACTCAACATCCAATATCTTATGGATTTGAGGAATGGTGGAAACATTAAAATATTTTCCAACAACTTCAGAATATTCAAATAAACAACTAGAAATAACAGTCCAATCGATTAAAGGACTAGAAGGTTGAATAATAAAATGAACGTCATTTTTATCAATTATTTCACTGTCAATTTTTTTAATAACCTCTTCGAATGATTCTATTTTTAACCATGGCAATATAACTATTTTACAGTATACATTTATAGATTTTAGTATTAATAAATTTAGTGATTTAATTTCATTTAAAAAAATATCATCATTAAAATCACTGTCAAAATGTTCTTTAAGCTTAATATCTAAGGAAACCATGTCCAAATTTTCAATTCGATTAATATTATCCGGTAAAGTCCCGTTTGTTTCAAGCATTATATTAAGGTCTGTAAGCCTTGAAACTTCACTGATAAAATCCGGATAAAGAGAAGGTTCACCGCCGGTAAAAGAAATACAGTGACAATCAGGGGTTAAAATATCATTGATTTTACTGACAACCTCCTCAGGAGTCATTAAAACTCCTTTATCCTCAGACAAACTATTTTTAGTATCACAATAACTGCAGTTTAAATTACATCCTGCAAAACGCACAAAAATCTGTCTTTGACCAATAAGAAGCCCTTCACCCTGAAATGAGGAAAAAATTTCAATAATAGGAGCTTTCATAATAACTAGTCTCGCAGATGTTTTTTAAACTGGGCACCCTGACCTATGCCTTCATTTACACATACGGAAACATAATCCAGATTGTCATAATTCTCAGATAACTTGCGGGACAAAGTTTCAGCAAAAAACATCGACAATTCCTCAGCGGAAGTGTGGGGAAGAGGAAGAAAAACACAATCCACACATGGAATGGAATAACTTTTATCATCTATTCTGAAATAGGCAGTTTTTTTATCCTTTAAATTAAAAATAGAATCATGTTCCTTATCGAAATCCTTAAAATCAATCAAATTATTATATACTGGGATTAAAAGTCTGTGATCAAGTTCATCACAAATAGCTTTAGCATACTTCTTGACTTCCTTAAAATCAACAACAAAATCAAAATCCCCTGATCTTTCACCTTCAATCTCCACATCAACAAAATATGAATGACCATGAATAAAACCGCAGGAATCATGTCCAGGAATAATATGTGCAGATGAAAATCTTAAATTTGACTGAATACCATTAATTAATATCTTCATAATAACACCTTAGTTTTACTAATATCTTTTTCTATAGTTTCTAATTCAAAAATAAACCTGTTAACAATATCAAAAATTAAATCTTCTAAATTATCTTCATTAAAAATATCACCAATATCAAACAATCCAATAGTATCAACATCATCAGGAGTACCCTTATCCTCAATATTCAAAGCAAAATGAATTTTTGCACTGGAAAGAGAAACACTAGCTATTGAAATACTTAATTTTCGGCCATCAACATAAATATCATCACCTTCACGGGTTGATTTAATACCGTACTCAGTTAAAATTTCCCTGAAAATCATGACAAGAAGTCTCTGGCGAAGATAAGCAATCCTAATATTAGGAGGCTGCTGATCAAAGAATTCGCAAATGAAATTAACCATATTATTTGATTTGATCTCCAAACCAACATCGGCAAAATCCTTCAAATTATCGGGAGCAATATTAACCGGTCCAATCCATGTGACGACAGAAGAGCAATAAATTCCAAATTCCCTGAAAGCCCAGGAGGGGTTGATTTGACTACCATCATATTCAAAAATATCTTTAATGTGTCTGTGAGTAATATTCATCTTAAAAACCTATAAATCAATTATATCCAAAAAAATGCAGGATTTTTATACTTAGTTATTGGACATATAACCAATACTTTGAACTACCCGAACTTCATAGAAGTTAGGGATTTACTTCACTAGTGTATGCTCCAATGAACATAATTACTGTGCTATCCCCCTCGTTCCAAAGGTTCGGCAATTTTAGTGTTAATATCACTTTTTTAATTCTGATATCGTTAAAAAAAGTTTAGATTTGTTTCCATTGCCACATATTATTTTAGTTAATTTGACTATTTAAATTTCATCATCAAGCACTGATGATTATTATAGATTTTTCATTTTACTCATCTTGAAGTTTAATCCAAATAATGACTTAAAAATGAATAATACATTACGATTCGAATACACTGGAAATTCATTCGATAATAGATATTTCACATGAAAATCAGACTTTAAAAATCAGATTGCTTCCAATAACATATGCCGGATAAAAGAAAACTGCCCATATAATATCATAGGGTGCTAGAAATTTTCATCTCAACCCAACATTGAGATTTGCCTATTTTTCTAGTTGGCAACAAATTTCCAATTATGCTACATG
>CADBPS010000024.1 GCA_902796575.1 uncultured Methanobrevibacter sp.
CATAAGGGCACTGATTATTATGATTCCCTTTCTGTCGCTTAATGCATACTTTACTGCATTACCTAAATTGCCAACAAATAATCTCATGAAGATGGACTCCAAATGTAAAATGTGTATTTTTCAAAAAATTCAAAGTTCGTTATTCCTACTAATATTTTGATAATTATAAATCTTAATGACGAACATTTGAAAAGTGGTTGATATTTCCGATGGCGTCATCATTTATATCACTTTAAATATCAATTAATTATTTCTCTCTCAACCTTTTTATATTAATATTTTAGATTTGGTTGGTTAATTAAATTTGTGGAATGTTGTGATATTTCATTAGGTTTTTATTTTTTTATATAGGATAGTTTATTCATAGAAGCCGCAGTTAGCAATATTTATTATTAATGAATTGGATATTATTTATTATAAAAACTGCTATCAATAAAAGGTGATTATGTATGAATAATCGGTATGAAATTGCTCGTGAGTTTGCTGATGCTATACGTTCAGATGATATTGTCAAAATCATATTATTTGGTTCTGTAGCTCGTGGTGATGACACGGAAGAATCAGATATTGATATTTTAATTATCACAACTAATTCTGATGAGTTATCTGATGAGATTAATAGTGTGGCAGTTGATATTATCCTTGAAAAGGATGAATTCATATCTCCCCATGTCATGAGTGAAGAGCATTTCAACAAAACTATTGATTACCCATTTTTAACTAACGTGCTTAAAGAAGGTGTTGTAATTGAATAAGGTCATGGATGCTTTTAATGTAGGTAAAAGTAATTTAATATCTGCTAAAGCACTATTTGAAATTGGCCAATACAGAGATTCCGTTACAATGTCTTATTATGCAATGTATTCAGCAGGATTAGCATTACTCCTTAAAAAAGACATTTCTCCAAGAACACATAGTGGAACTATGAGACAACTGGCAAAGGAATATGTTAAACCCGGATTATTGTCTAAAGAAACTTTTGAGTTTCTTAATGGTGGAATGGCTGATCGTAATAAATCCAGTTATGATTATTCTGTAGTTTTCACTGAAGAAACTGCTGAAAAATACATTTGTAAAGCAGAAAGATTTATTGATGAAGTGGAAGCATTATTATAATATTATTGCATAGTACTTTTTTTGCCTCTTCAAGTAACTTTGAAGGTTCACTAATTCACAATACTTTTTCATTACTGGATATTCGCCTTTGTGTTTCGTTTAACTAATTATTTATTAAACATAATATTTCTAGTAGCTCGTTATTCCTAATTAATACTTTTTTTGATTTAATTAACTGTTAAGCGAGAACAAATCATAAGTAACTGATATTTTCTATGGTGCCATCATTTTATCACTTTAAATATCAGTTAATTATACTGCTTCTCTCTTAACTATCCTATAATATTCTTTTGACTGGGATGCTTAATTAAATTTGTGGATGATGTTTGAATTGTTCCAATGTTATTAAAATGCTAATTTATTATTCTTCAGCTATTTTTTTTTTAAAATGAGTAAAGTCATATCATCAAATTGCTCCGCATCCTGTGTAAATTTGTTAATATTTTTCAGGATACCTTTAATTATGTTTTCATTCGATGCATTTTTGTTGAAAAAGTCAATAAGTCTTTTTTCCCCATACATTTTTTCATTTTTATTTATTGCTTCGGTAATTCCATCAGTGTATAAAACTATCTCATCTTCAAATTCTATTTCTTCGGTAATATATTCATAATCTTCCATAATGCCCAGCACAAGGCCTGCGTCAATATCCATTAATTCAAATTTATCGTCTTTTTTAATCATTGGTGGGTTATGTCCTGCATTTGAAAATGATAATATATTTGTATTTTTATTGTATATTCCCAGCCACAATGTAATGAACATTGATTCGCTGTTGTGCAGACATATATGGTTATTAATACTGTACAGTATTAGTGATGGATCTTTTTCATGGGCCAGCAGTTCTCTGACTAATGTCTGTGTGGTTGTTGTAAGCAGTGCTGCAGGCACACCTTTTCCAGAGGCATCTCCGATTATAATAGCTAGATTTTCATCATCTATTTCAAAATAATCATAAAAATCTCCCCCTACTTCCTTTGCAGGTTTACTGTATCCGAATATTTTGTAAAATTCATTTTTAATGGGTTCTGTCGGTAAATTTCCCTGTTGAATATGCCTTGCAATATCCAGTTCTGCTTTCATTTTTTCTTTTTCAGTTTCAATTTCCTTAATATTCTCAATATAATGATTATTGTAATCAATCAAGTTGGAATAGCTGCGTGCCAGTCTTCCAATTTCACTTTCTTCATCTGTGTATGGAGAATAAATATCAAGCAATCCTTCTGTTTCTATCTTTTCTCCTTCATGAATAAATTCTTCTATTTTTGAAAAAGAATTTATTGGATAGATTAATCTTTTTTCTATGTAGTTTAAAACAATTCCTGAAGGTATGAAAAATATTAATAAAATGATGTCTGCGGATAATATAAGATTCCATACAAATTCAGATGTCATTACATTAATGTTTAAAGAATTATCCATAACATTTATGTAAATAAAACCACCAATGATAATTATTATGCTGATTAAAAGAAATATGTCCATTATTCTTTCATGTGTAGTTTTGATAGGGATGATTATCTTGGATGTAATCGGTTTTGTTAAATAGATGAATACGAATGAAAGTAGTGATATGAAAAGCAACACTATTAAACTGATACTTTCTTTGACTAAATATCCGTCTATAGCAAAAATTATTGTTAAAATTATCATTATTATAAGAATTATTTTGTAAAATAAGTTTTTAGGATTTTTTGAATCTATTTCTGGAATACGCATATAATTTACTTTTCTAGCAATCCATATACCAATTATTCCACATATTAATGAAAAGTTGACATAATTGAGAAAATACTTTATGTCAATATGTGTAATTATATTCAAAATGCTAGGATGAAATGCCCTTACCAGTGCATCCATTGAAACAGAATAAATCATTCCTGTAAGTATAATTATCCCTATAAATTTAGCTAAATTACTGCTGTTTACTAATCTAGGAGGATAAAGATTATCATCACTGAATTTAGTATACCATAATTTATAGGATAAATAAGAAACTCCAAATCCAACAATTGATCTTAATATAAGGGTTTCTACAGGATATCCCTTAATAAAATCACTTACAATATTTCCTAAAACTGCTCCTAGCGCACCATATGGTCCAAGCAATAATCCTGAAGCAAACAATAATCCTGTATGTGGATTTAATCCATTGCCGTAAACTTGATTGGCATTTAAGATGAAATTTCCTAAGTTCAGTATCATCACTAAGATAAATGGTATTAGTATGTCTTCTAATTTTCGTTTCATTAGTTTCACTTTTTTTTAATCACGAGATGATTTTTGTTGTTTCTGTATTCGTAGCTAACATTGACTGCAATTTCTTTTATAAATGGTATCCCAAGTCCTCCAACTTCAGCTTCATCAATGTTTTCAGGAGGATCTGAACTTTCATGTTCAAGTGGGTTAAATTTAACTCCATCATCAGCAAATTGAATTGTATTATCATTATCTACCGTTACGATGATATTTGAACAGCCTGAATAATTAACTATGTTAACAAATATTTCTTCAACCATCAGTTCAGTTTTGAAATCGCAGCCTTTAATCTCTTTATGAATGAATTCATTTAGTTTATATAATTCTCTTTTTTCAGGCTTTAATTCAAGAGTTTTCATTCTATCGTTAATATTTTATTAAATCCGGACATTCTAAATATTTCATTCACCGTATCATTAACATTTTTGATTACAAATGGGATATTGTCTTTTTTTAATGTTTTTTGTGCGGGAATTAATACTCTTAGTCCGGCACTTGATATGTATTCAACTTTTTCAAAATCCAATATCAATGAGTCAAAATTGCCCATTTCATCATTTATTTCTTTTTCAAGGTCTTTAGATGTTATTGTATCGATACGACCTTTAATAGAAATTGTTAATTCTGCTTCATCAAAATTTTTGGTAATCTCCATTCTAATCACCTAATTATCTTATTTAGTTCATAATAATTATTAAAGTTTTCAATACAGTAAACTTTATAGCAAATTCAATTTATTTCTGAAGTTAATTTTGGGATGTTTAATGATTCACTGATTATTTAATTTAATCATATAATGTGCATGTTTTGCTGATTTTGTTTAACTGTTTTTTAATCACTCAATCTTTTTTAAATATTATGTTTGATTTAAAGTATTTAACTTGTAAAAGTTAAAATATTAGTGGATAATTAACTTCAGAAATCATTGATATTGGAGATTTATTCCAAATTTTTAATCCTATGCAAGAGAATTGAAACTGATTATAATATTTTTAAAAACCAACTAACTATTATGAATTTCAGTTAAAATAGAAGAATAAACATTGGAAGAGATATTTATTGATATTACACACTATTTAAATATCTTGTTAAATATAGTTTATACTGTTAAAAGTTCAATGGTGAGAAAATGAATCATTTTAGTCTAACATCATGTCAAAAAATGTTGTTGTTTTCAGAAATTGATAATCCTCACAATGACTCATTTTATCTTAAGTTTAGAAAAGATTATTCGCCGGAAGATTTTGATTATGTTAAATCATCCGTAGAATTGATTTGTGAAAATTATTTAAAATTACAAATAAAATACGACAAAAATGGTGATTTTAAACAATATTACTCTGAAGACACTAATGTAAATGTAGAAACATTCACTGTATCTGACAGTGATGTTGATGAATTTATAAATGATTATCTTGATAATCCTTTTGAGGATATTTTTGATTTTCCACTCTATAAATGGGCTGTTTTAAAAACTGATTCTTCAACAGTACTTATCGGTGTTGTTCAGCACATTCTGCTTGACGGAACTTCACTTTATTCACTTGTTCCTCAGGAAATTGAAAAATCCATTAATGCTCTTAAAAATAATGAAGAATATGTTCCAATTGATTATTCTTATGAAAAATATGTGAATGATGAAATTGAGTATTTAAAATCGGATGAAGCAGTTGAAGATAAAAAATACTGGTTGGATACACTTAAAGATTATACTCAGGACTGGTATTCATTTGATGATTCTGAACTGGGATTTTTTGAATTGATTCTTGATAAAATTCCTGAATTTAACTATTCTCCTTTTGTCACGGCTTTAGCACTTAATTTCTTATACATTTCAAAATCCAAAAAAGATAATGAATTATTTAAGGACATTGTTCTAAATACTTCAGTTCATGGAAGATACTTCGGACAGGAAGACGCACTTGGAATGTTTGTAAACACAATTCCGTTAAGACTGGAATATGATGAAAATTTATCCTTTGATGAACTGCTGGCATATTCAAAAGAAGTTCTAAAAAAGGGTTTGGCTCATGCAAAATTACAGTTCAGTGAATATACTACTGATTTAAGAAATGAAAATATTAATCCTGACTGTATATCAATGATTTCAATAGTTTCAAATTCAACTAAATATAATTCAAAATTTTTAACACTCCAAAAAGACATTAAATTCCCCCTTCACTTTAGAATAAACAAAAATTACAATGATGAAAATGGATTGCAATCCATATTTATAGAATATGATAAATCATGCTTTAATGAAATAGAAATAGAACAAATTGCCAGTGGACTTAATGATTTAGCAATCCAAGTTTACAATGATTCATCTAAAAAATGCAGAGAATATGATGTGGAAACAGTTGACTTTTTCAAAGCTGAAAACTATTATAATAACTTAATTAATTCATTTGACAATCCAACAGCTATTTCACCTGATGTTAGTGGTGATAAAACAGAACATGATCTTATTTCAAAGGAAATCGATGTTGATAAATTAAAAAATTTATCTGGTGAGCACAATTTATCAAAAGAACAATTATTGCTTGCTGCATTCATGTTTAACTTAACCAAATTTTCATTTTCAAAAGATATTTTGATTGCATATAATAAATTAGCCAGCGGATATCATTTCAACACAGATTTATCTGTCAGTGAGTATTTAGATGATTTTAAAAATAAATTTGAAGAATATCCTTATTATCCGTTGTTAAACAACAGGAAACTAAACTTTGAAAGTGAAATTTTATTCTTTACAGATGATTATTCAAAAAAAGATTATAAGTTTGTCTTTAATTTTGAAAGTGGAAATATTCATGTCAAATATGATACCTCCTATTATTCAAAAGAACTGATAAATGCATTTTTGGATGGAATTAATGTTTTATTGGATAAATTTTCATCACAAGATACTTTGCTAAAAAATATTTCAATCAGAAAAGAAATTGAACTTGATGAGGACTTCAAAGAAGAACTTGTTAATGAAGCTGTTGTAACCAAAGTTTTTGAAAATATTGCTGATGCCAATTCCCAAAAAACAATACTTTATGCAGAGGATGGGGAATTTACATATGATGAATTAAACAAGAAAGCTAATAAGATAGCTAATAATTTAATCAAAAGAGGAGTTCAGGTTGAAGATAGAGTAATGTTCATGATGAGAAGAAACAGCGACCTGATAGCTACTGTACTGGGTATTGTTAAAGCAGGTGCAGCATTCATTCCAATTGACCCGAATTATCCTAAAAACAGAATCAGACAAATCCTTGAAGACAGTGATTCCAAGTTTGTCATAACGTCACCTGAAATAGAATATGATGGTAAAAACAGGTTAAATGTTTCTGAACTACTTGAAGAATGTGATGATTCAAATCCGAATGTTAATTTAACTCCAAAAAATCTTTGTTTTTTAATTTATACCTCAGGTTCAACTGGAAAACCAAAAGGAGTGATGATTACTCACAAGGGCATTACAAACTATGTTGCCAATGTGAAAGAAAATCGTCCAATTTACCAGTTAAATCATGAATGCAGTAAGTTTATTTCAATTTCCACTGTTTCATTCATTGTATTTTTAAGGGAAATTTTTGGAACTATCCTAAATGGTCTTCCTGTTGTATTTGCCAATGATGAAGAATCTGTTGATCCGATGGAACTGGTCAAATTATTTAAGAATAGTGGTGCCGACGGATTTGGTTCAACACCAACAAGATTACTTGAATATTTACAATTAAAAGAAATCCAGGAGGTTATTGGAAATTGTAAGATTATTATAGTTGGTGGAGAGGGCTTCCCATCAGTATTATTCGACAGATTATCTAAATATACTGATGGTGAAATTTATAATTCCTACGGACCGACTGAAGTCACTATAGCTTCCCATTATAAGTTAATAGACAGTGACAATGTTACTGCAGGATGGCCAATGCTTAATGTAGTTGATAAAATTATGGATATTGATGGAAATCAGCTGCCTCCATATGTGCCTGGTGAAATCTATGTTGGTGGAGTTGGAATTGCAAGAGGTTATCTAAATAATGATGAACAAACTCAGAAAGTCTTTTTAACACTAAATGATATTCCATATTATAATACTGGGGATTTAGGTAAAAGGGATGATAATGGTGAGTTATATGTTTCCGGAAGAAATGACACTCAAATCAAGCTCAGAGGTTTAAGAATTGAACTTTCAGAAATAGAAGGGGCAATTGCAAATTATGAAAATATAACACTTTCAAAAGTTGTTGTTAAAAAACTTAACTCAATTGAACATTTATGTGCATATTTTACTGCTGCATGTGAGATTGATATTGATGATTTAAAACAGTATTTAGCTGATTCACTTCCGGAATACATGGTTCCATCATATTTCATCCAAATGATAGCATTTCCAAAAACTCCAAACGGTAAAACTGACTTTAAAAACTTGCCTGATCCTGTTATTGATGCTGATGAGTTTACAAAACCTAGAGATGAAACTGAAAGTGAGATTTTCGATATTGTCAGTGAAATTTTAGGTACTGAAGAATTTGGTGTTAATACTGATTTGTTCAGTGTTGGATTAACTTCGCTGACTGTAATCCAGTTAACTTCAGCTATTTACAATAAATTAAATGTTCAATACAATGTTACTGAAATTTTAAAATATAAAACAATAGAAAAAATAGCTTCAGAACTTAAAATAGATGATGACGATGCATCTGATGTTCAGGAATTATATCCTGTAACTCCAAATCAACTGGGAGTTTATTTGGACTGTATTAAAGACACAGAAAAACTCACATATAACCTTCCTAAAAAGATAGAATTTAGTCAAGCCATTGATGCAGATAAGCTCAAATCAGCTATTGTTAAAGCAATTGATAACCACCCGTACTTAAAAACAAGAATTGTAATGGAAAATGGTGAAGTTTACCAGCAAAGAAATGATGATCTAAAAGTAGATGACTTAATCGAATTATCAGATGATGATAATGTTGAAAACTTCATACGTCCATTTAAATTGGATAAAGATCCTCTATTCAGATTTAGAATAGCAAATGATAATATTTTGCTTGCAGATTTCCATCATATTATTGTTGACGGAACCTCATTAAACATTCTGTTTGATGAAATAGCTAAAATCTATGACGGCAAAGAATATGAAATCGAAGAACTTGACGGATTTGAATACTCATTGAATGAAAATAAAATAGAACATTCTAGTTTGTATAAGGAAGCAGAATTATTCTTCTTTAATAAGATTAAAGAGTTTGATGATGCAACTATAATCACACAGGATATTAATGGTGATGAAAGTTTAGGTAAATCAGCAATGGACGAATTATTTATTGACAATGATATAATTGACGAGTTTTGTTCTAAATCCCATATCAGTCAAAATAATTTATTCCTGGCTGCCGCTTCTTTTGTTTTATCTAAATTTGTATACAACAGAGATTTATTAATTGCAACAATTACCAACGGCAGATTCAATCCAAATCAACAAAAAACATTGGCAATGATGGTTAAAACTCTGCCTTTAGCATTGAAATTAAATTCAGATTTAAACATCAGAGAGTTCTTTGAATATGTTAACGGTGAATGGCTGAATGTATTAACATACTCTTCATATCCCTTAACCAAAATCTCAAATGATTATGATATTACTCCGGAAATTTTATATGCTTATCATGGAAAAATTATTGAAGATATTGAAATGGCTGGAATGACTGTTGAAAGACAATCCCTTGAATATGACAGTCTTAAATTCAAAATAAACCTTAATGTTGTAGAAGTTGACAATCAGTACAGGATATTTTGTGAATATAATGACCAAATGTACTCGCATGAATTAATGCAAACATTTCTGAACTCAATTAATGTTGTCTTAAACAAATTCCTCACATATAACCCCGATACCTTATTAAAAGATATTTCGATTATTGAAAATGACGATTGGGGCATTGATGATTTGGAATATGCAGACATTGATGAGTGCAGGCTGAACAAAATCTTTGAAAAACAGGTTGAACTCAACCCTGATAAAGTTATTGTATATGCTACTGATGGAGAATTAACATATGATGAATTAAACAAAAGAGCAAACAGAATTGCTCACAGTCTTATTAAAAAGGGAGTAGGTCCTGAAGATAAGGTAATGTTTATATTAAACAGAAATAGTAATGTAATGGCAACCGTATTTGGTATCTTAAAATCAGGTGCAGCATTTATTCCTGTTGATTCGGATTATCCATCGGATAGGATTGAGCATGTTTTAACAGACAGTGAATCTAAATTTATCGTTGTCGATGATGTTATTGAGAGAAAAGGTGTTGATTTATCAGACTACAGTGAGAACCTATTGGATATTAATGAATTGCTTAAAGAAAATGATACTTCAAATCCTAATCCTGATGTAAATGCTCATAATTTAGCTTATATCATTTACACTTCAGGTTCAACAGGACTTCCTAAAGGAGTAATGCTGGAACATGGAAACATTGCAAATTTCGTATATCCAGACCCCGCCAACATATGTACCTATGAATTAGTGCATAATCTTGAAAAGGAAAATTACAAAGTATTGTCAACAACTACTGTTGCTTTTGATGTATTTCAGCAGGAACTAATGGGATCTCTTTTAAACAGTGTTCCTATTGTATTTGCAAATGATACTGAATATAAAGACCCTATTGAAATGATGGATTTAATTCACAGAACCAAAGTTAATGTTTATATTGCTACACCTTCACGTTTACTTCAATATTTGGAAATTGAAGAAATGCACGAAACAATGTATGGCTTTAAAGCTTACATAATTGCAGGTGAACCATTTTCTCAAAGATTATATGAGTTGCTTTCCAAGAATTCCGAAGGCAAAATATTTAATATGTATGGGCCAACAGAAACAACAGTCTACTGTAATGGTAATTTATTGAAAGATTCCGAAATTACAATAGGAAAACCATTGTTCAATGTTCATGAGAGTGTTATGGATTTCGATTCTAATCCCCTACCTCCAAATGTTATTGGGGAATTGTATATTGCTGGACGTGGAGTTTCAAGAGAATATCTGAACCGTCCGGAGAAGAATGCTGTGTCTTATGAAGTAATAAATGGAATACGATTCTACAAATCTGGAGACTTTGCTAAAGTCGATAAAGATGGAATATACTCAGTATTTGGAAGAATGGATAATCAGATTAAACTCAGAGGTTTGAGAATAGAAATTGGGGAAATTGAGGCGGGAATTGCTAAGTATGAAGGTATAAAATCTGTTGCAGTTGTTGTTAAAACCATTAAAGGAAATGATCATTTATGTGCTTACTTTACTCTTTATGATGAATACAAAAATCCGGATAGGGAAGAAAATGAGTATTCAATTGATATTGATGGTTTAAAACAGGCATTAGCTGAAAAATTAGTATATTATATGGTTCCAACTGTTTACATGGAATTGGATGAAATGCCTCAGACATTGAATGGTAAAACTGATTTGAAAAACTTACCTGAGCCTGTTTTAATCACTGAATATGTTGCTCCTGAAAATGATGTTGAAGCATTCTTTGCGAACTTATTTGCTGATATTTTAGGACTTGATGAAGTAAGTGTAACTGATAATTTCTTTGAAATTGGAGGAACCTCTCTTCTTGTCACTAAAATAACAATGGAATCATTAAACAGAAATTACAATGTTAATTATGGTGATGTATTCTCCAATCCAACTCCAAGAGCACTTGCCGAGTTTATTTTATCTGATGAAACATTTGAGAGAAAATCGGAAATTGATTATGACTACTCACAAATCGATGATTTACTTGCAAACAATACGTTGGAATCATTTAATGAAGGAGAAATTCAGGATAGCTTGGGTAATGTCTTATTAACTGGTGCTACAGGATTTTTAGGTATTCATGTTTTGCGTGAATTAATTGAAAATGAAACTGGTGAAATTTACTCCTTTGTAAGATCAAATAAAGCTTTATCAGGTCAGGAAAGATTAAAACTATTATTGTTTTATTACTTTGCCGAAGACTATGAAGAAGAATTTGAGACAAGAATTCATGTCATTGAAGGCAATATCACTAATTTTGAAGACTTTGAAAATCTCATTTCTTACAATATTGACACTGTTATTAACTGTGCAGCTAATGTAAAACACTTTTCATCAGGTACTGATATAGAGGATATTAATTTAGGTGGAGTAATTAACGGACTTAAATTTGCAAAAATGAAAAATTCCAAATATGTACAGATTTCAACATACAGTATTGCCGGTGAAAGTATAGACAATTATCCTCCGGTTGATGTTAAATTCACAGAGCAGGATTTATTCATTGGTCAGGCTGTTGATAATCAATATTTAAACAGTAAATTCTTAGCAGAAAGGGCTGTTTTAGAAGCTGCAGTTAATGATGATCTGGATGTTAAAATCATGAGGGTTGGAAATTTAATGGCTAGAAGCTCTGACAGTGAATTCCAGATTAACTTTGAATCAAATGGATTTATCAACCGTTTAAAAGCTTTCGTAACTATTGGTAAAATGCCGTTTTCAATGTTAATGACTAATGTGGAATTTTCTCCAATTGATATAACTGCTAAAGCTATTGTACAGCTTTCAAAAACACCTAAAGAATGTGTTGTTTTCCATCCATATGATTTCCATACTATCTGTTTTGGAGATATTATTGATATTATAAAACCTTTGGATTTGGATATTACTCCTGCTGAAGATGAAATTTATCAATTAGCTTTAGACGAAACATTGGCTGATAAAAATAAGCAAGAAGGTGTATCTGGTCTTATTACATCCATAGGTTCTGGTAAAGTCAAAAAAATCTGGTTACCTGTAGATAATTCATACACAATTCAGATATTATATCGTTTGGGAATCAAATGGCCGTTTATCTCCAAAGATTATATCTACAATTTCGTAAGGTATCTGGATGAGCTGGATTTCTTTACCACCGGGGAGTAAAACAATATGTATGAAAGGAACTATGATTTATTAAAAAGTAAATTTAGGGAATTCTTTTTCCCTACCTTACTTACTTCCATGGCGGGGAATATTTGTTTATTTATAGATGGATTGATTGTAAGTTTTCTAATTGGTGCAGGCAATATGTCTGCTATTCAGCTTGTTACTCCCTTGATTACTTTTGTTAATTTAATGTATTGGATGATTGGATTAGGTGGTAGTGTACTTTGTTCTGTTTCAAAAGCGGAATTTGATGATGAAAAATCAAATAGCTATTTTTCGACTTCTTTATTGTCGCTGATAATTATAGGGACACTTGTTACGATTTTTGGATTTATTTTTTCACCATCTGTTGTTCAGATTCTATGTTCCACTAAGCCTGATTTAATTCCTCTTGCAAGTCAGTTTTATAATGTGTTACTTTTTGGAATGCCTTTTTTATGTTATATGATGAGTTTATCATATTTTATTCGTGCAGATGGAATCCCTAATTTGCCGTTCAGGGCAATTTTACTTTCAAATATTGTTAATATTGTATGTGACTTTATATTCATGGGTTATTTTAAAATGGGTCTTGCAGGAGCGTCTTTAGCTACTACTACGGGATATTTTGTCGGATCAGTTTTTATTTCATATTATTTCTTTAAATCCGAAAGAACACTAAAATTCATTCGTCTAAAAGTAGGTACTTTCTTTAGTTATTTAAAAAAGATTGTAACTGCAGGATTTTCATCATCTTCAACACAATTGTATTTAACTTTAAAAATATTCATAATGAATGCATTACTTGGTTATTACTTTGGTAAATCCGGTTTAGTGGCATTTAGTATTTGTTATAACAGCTTATTTATATTATACATCTTCTTAATCGGGACTTCCCAGACAATGTCTCCGATTGTATCTGTTTACTTTAAGGAAGAGGATTTTTCCGGTGTTGATTATATAATTAAAAAGTCATTTAAAATTGTTGTCATATCCAGTTTAATACTTTCTGCATTGTTTATAATATATCCTCAATTATTGTTGACTTTATATACAGTAAAAAACCCCTCTGATGTTCCGGTTGTTTTGAATGCTTTAAGATTATTTGCGATAAGCTATGTGGGAACAGCAATTACATTCCTATATACTTTCTATGCTCAGGCAATACAAAAAAATACTCTATCAACAATTATTTCATTACTTGAAGGTTTTGTTCTTCCATCATTATTTGCATTTGCCCTGTCCAGTTTGATTGGTGGAAATGGAATTTGGATTTCGTTTGCTGTTGCTGAGCTATTAACTATAATATTTATTATTGTGTATTCAATTTATATTAATAAAAAAACCAAAGGCGAATATACTGGATTTTTCATTAATAAACACAATGATGATAAGGATGTGTTTGAGTACACTATATCGGGCAATACAAAAGATGCTGTTGATTTGGCCCGTGATGTCGGTGATTTTTTAGCTGGCGAAAAATCATCATCTCTTGTTAGTTTAGCTATTGAAGAAATGCTTGTTAATATAATTGAAATTAATGATAATGTTGATACAATAGATGTTATTGTTAGAAAGGAAAAAGGATATATCTTAATTTCAGTTAAAGATTCTGGAATTGAATTCAATCCGGTAATTGAACAAAAAGAACTGGAATTTGACAGCATTTCTGTATTAAATAATATAGCTGAAGATGTGGATTATTCAAGGGTTTTAGGTTTAAACAGTACTGTTATTAAAATTAAAAATTAAATTTGTGTTTGATGTTTTGGATGGTATAGGGGGCATCTGATTTTAAATATTCATGGGGAAAATTTTATGATTCGCTTTTATTAATCCCCATGAAATTATTTTCTTTTTGATAATTATTTGAATATTTGGCCTTGGAATTTGTACACATCGCAGCTTTCATCCAGCCAGCTGTCTGCACTGATTCCGGCTTTCATGCATGTATGTTCCAGGAATTCTTCAACTGTAAATTCGTTTTCTGTGGCAACTTGTGGTAATAATAATCCTTTGGCATATCCTTTTTGTATTATCAATCCGTCTTCTCCTATTTTTATATTGTCCAGATATTGTTTTGGATGTGCAACTTCTATTAATTCCGGTTTTGTTAATATTGTTACTTCAAAATCCAATTCATTATATTCCTCTCTTGTTAACGGTGGGAATCTTGGATCATTGAACGCTGCCGAAATAGCTACATCTATTGTTGATTCTATTAAACTTTTAACAGGTTGTGGATATCCAATACATCCTCTTAATTGGTTTCTTTTATTTAATGTTACAAATACGCCTAATTCTTCTTCCAATTCTATTGGAAAACCTTCCGGAATTTCCATCATTTCATTTGTTTCCAAGTATGTTAATATTGCTTCTTTTGCAATATTCAATAAATATCGTCCGCTTCTTTCAGTTATCATAGTTATCACCTAGTTATTTCCTCCAACAATTGCATTATTTATTCTTGTATGTGGTCCACCGTCACCAACAGGTGCAGTTTGTCCGTTTTTTCCGCAGAATCCAACGCTTAGCTCAAAGTCATTTCCTACAGCATCTACATTTTTCAGGGTTTCCAATATGTTTCCTGATAATGAAACATCGCGTAGGTGTGTTGTTAATTCTCCATTTTCAATTTTATATCCTTCTGCTGCATTAAATTGGAATATTCCTTTTCCGGTATCTACCTGTCCTCCACGTGATCCTTTAAGGTAAATTCCATCTGTTATATCTTCCAGTAATTCTTCAAAAGTCATATCTCCAGGTTGCATGTATGTGTTACTCATCCTAACGATTGGAGCATCATTTATTGATGATCTTGCATTTCCTGATGATTTCATATTTAATTTTGATGCTGTTTCTCTTGAAGATAATAATGAAACTAATTCTCCATCTTTAACTAGCTGGTTTGCTTTTGTTTTCACGCCTTCTGCATCATATGGATAGTATCCAAATCCGTCTTTAAAAGTTGCATCATCATATATATTAACGACGTCTGAAGCAATTTTTGTATTTAATTTATCTTTAAGAATGGAATCATTTTGCAATATTAAATCTGCTTCAGTTGCATGACCTAATGCTTCATGTATCATTACACCAGTTAAATTTGGATCTGTGATTACTTTGAATTTTCCTGACGGAGCATTTTCTGCTTTTAAAAGTTTATTTGCTTTTTCACCAATTTTTCTTCCAAATTCTTCAATGTCTTTATTGGCTATTGCTTCAAAACCTTTAACTTCCCCTATACTGTCATGTCCTATTTGCATTATTTGTCCATTTGTTGCTGTTGCATTTAGTGCTATTCGTACACGACTTTTTTCCACCTGTATTAGTGTTCCTTCATTGTTCATGAATAATTCTTCTGATTCTATATCTCCATATCCTGCTGTTGTACTGTTTACTTTGTCTATTGTTGCGCTGTCGCTTGCTTCTTTCAATATTTCTTGTTTTTCTTCTATTGATATGTTGCTGAATGGTATTTTCACTTCGGTTTTTACTTTGTCTTTTATAACTTCAGCTTCTGCCAGTTTTGTATCTCCTTTAAGAGAATTTGACAGTTTTAATGCGGTTTCTACTATATCTTCAAATTTTGATAAATCTGTTGTACAGGCGAAGCCCCATGTTCCGTTATTTAAGATTCTTATTCTTGCAGACATGTTTCTTCCGCTTTTTATTTCATCAACTTTACTATCTTTCATTGATATTGAGGTGCTGTCTGATTTTCCGGCTCGTATATCAATATAATCAACTTTAGGAATTGTTTTTTCTATTATTCTTTCAAATAATCCTATGTATTCTTCCATTCTTATCACTCCAAAAGTTTAATCATACCTATATTTAGCTTTCCTACTACTTTAATATTTATATGGAATTAAATATAATATAACAATTGACATAATTTTTTGGAGTTGATATGCTATGGTAATTATAGTTGGAAGTGGTGCCGGGGGTGGAATCATCGCTTTGGAACTTGCAAAAGATAATATTCCAGTTACAATAATTGAAAAAGGATCTTATATTCATTCAAAAGATGCATTTAATCATTATGATAAATATAGTGAAGACGTTGATTTGCTAACTACAACATGTATTGGTGGATCAACAATAGTTTCGATGTCAAATATGGTGAAAGCCCTTGACGGTGAATTATATGAGTATGGCATTAATCTAAAAGAAGAATATGAATATGTGGAAAAATTAATTAATGTACATCCTCTTGATGATTCCCATATCGGAAAAGGAACACAATTATTTCTTGATGCAGGCAGGGAACTTGGGCTAAATACACTTAAAATGCCGAAAGCAATAACTGAAGAAAAATGTATCCAATGTGGAAAATGTGCATTCGGATGTCCGATGGATGCAAAATGGTCCGGAAAAGATTTTGTAGATGAAGCTGTAAAGGAAGGTGCAACACTGATTACTGAGGCCGAAGTAACTGAAATAATAGCAGATGATGATAAAGTCAAAGGTGTCAAGTACAGGAAAAATAATGTGGAAGAAGAAATCTATTCCGATAAGGTCATACTATCTGCGGGAGCTATTGGAACATCCTTAATATTGAGAAGTGCCGGAATTGAAGCGGGTAATGAAATGTTCTTTGATCCATTTGTCAGTGTTGGAGGATATTTAAAGGATATCAATTTCAACAGTGAAGTTCAGATGGCCGGTTTAATAGTTGGCAGGAACTTTGTTTTATCCCCTCATTTTTCGTCATTTCTAAAGGGAAATATGGATGACAGGGAAGTTGGAGATAAGGATATTTTAAGTATAATGGTTAAAACTGCTGATGAGTCAAAGGGATTTGTTGACGGGGAAGGGGATGTTGTTAAAATAAATTCAATCAATGATATAAGATACCTGGCGGAAGGTGTGGCCACTGCAGGATTTGTACTTGAAAAATGTGGTGTTGACCCGTCTACAATTTGTTCTACAGTTTATCGTGGAGCACATCCCGGAGGAACGGCACCGATAGGAAAAGTTGTTGACTCAAATCAGGAAACTAAAATAAAAGGATTATTTGTTAGTGATGCAAGCGTTTTACCAATATCTCCTGGAAAACCACCTATACTGACTATTTTGGCATTATCCAAAAGATTGGCAGATTATATTAAAAATTAAGGATTATTCGAATTGTTTTTCGATATCCTCAGTTTTTATTAATTTTTCACAGTAATGGCATCTCACAACCGGTGGCTGGCTGTTAATCACTTTGAATTTGGATTTAATCGGTTCATTTTCGTAATTGGTAATGCATTTAGGGTTGGTACAGTCAATTATTGATGTAATTTTGTGTGGAAGCTGGATTTTATCTTTTTTGACAACTTCATAATTTCTTATAATATTTATTGTAGCTTTAGGTGCAATTAATGCAATCTGATTTAATTCTTCATGGTGTACTTCTCTGTTCTCAATTTTGACAATGTCCTTTCTTCCGGTTTCTCCAGAGGATACATTCATAGCAACAGTAACATTTTTGAATCTTTCATCAGGTAATCCTAAGATTTTAAGGATGTGTATTGATTTATTTGCAGTAATATGATCAATTACAGTACCATTTTCGATAGCTTTTATTTTTAATTCAGGTTTCATTTTAAACTCCACTATACATTTTTAAATCATACATTTCAATTAGTGTCTCGGTGTCATTGATAATTTCTTCAGGGCTTTTATCCTTTGTTTTAAGCATGATGCCTTCTATAATCCGTCCGCCCCGCATACGGATTTTTTCCTCAAGTCTTTCTAATGTGGATTCACCTCCACTTCGAGTCATTGTTGTAAAGAGCACAACATCTTTTCCTCTCCAGTTGCAGTTGTCAATCAAAGTAATAATTGCTGGTGAAGGTTTGTTTGCCCATGTTGGTGTTCCAACATATACAATATCATATGCGCTCAAATCCACAGTTTCAGGTAAAATTTCTGTTTTTGATTCCCGAAATGCATTAATGGAAGACATAAGCATATTTCCAAAACCTTTTCTATTTTTTAAATCTTTAATCCCAATAATATCTGCTTTCAAATGCATTGAAAGAGTTTCAGACATTATTTTTGTACTTCCTCCACTTGAGTAGTATATTATTAACGTTCTCATAGTTATCACCGTTTAGGGATGAAGACCGTAATGTCTTAATCCTTCATTTTCTTCGATGCCCAATAAAATATTCATATTTTGAATAGCTTGACCTGATGCTCCTTTTACTAAATTGTCTATAGCAGAAAGCATTACAACACGTCCGGTTTCATCAATTTCAAATCCCCCAATATGTACAAAGTTGGATCCTCTCACTGAACTTAAATGTGGAATTTCTCCATCATCCATCAATTTAATGAAGAATTCATCTTTATATTCTTTTTCATAATACTTTCTTAATTCATCAGCACTAATATCCTCTATTAAAAAGCTGTGGCTTGTAGTTTGAATTCCACGATTAACCGGAACCAAATGAGGAGTGAATGATACTTTAACATCATCGAAACCATGGAGTTCCTGCTGAATCTCAGACATATGTCTATGTGAAGAGATCTTGTATGGATTAACATTATCTGCAATATTAGGGTAGTGTGTAGTTGCACTGGCTGAAATACCTGCACCACTTACTCCAGTTTTTGAATCAATAACAATCCTGTCAACCAAATTATTTTTAACTAATGGATATGATGATAAAATAGCTCCTGTAGGAAAACATCCAGGGTTTGCTACAAGATTGGCTTTTTTAATTTCATTTCGGTATATTTCAGGAAGTCCAAAAACGGATTCAAGCTCATCAGTATGTTTTATACCATACCATTTCTCATAAACTGCTCTGTCACGGTATCTGTAATCACCGCTTAAATCAATTACTTTAGCTCCAGTTTCAAGTATGTCCGGAACAACTTTCATTGATGCACCATGAGGTGTTGCAGTAAAAACAATATCTGCATCTATTTCATCAACTCTTTTGTTCCTAAATACCAGTCCGGAATCCCTGATGTGGGGATGTACCTTGTGAACTGGAACTCCGTCATATTGCCTTGATGTTACATCAGTTATTTCCACCTTATCGTGGTTCAACAGCATTCGTAATAATTCTCCACCTGTATATCCGCTTGCTCCAATTATCGCTATTTTATTCATTTTAATCACAGTTATCCAAAATTTTTCCTTCAAAATCAATGTTTTTTATTTTTTTTATAATTTTACAGCTACTATCCAGTTCATCTTTATGATAAACTTTCACACGCTGAACCCGAGCTTTTAAACCTCTTTTATCAATTTCATTTTGTAATTTTTCAATGTTATGACTCTGGTCTGGCCCAATGGCTATTATATCAGGATTAATATCTTCAACGATTTTAAAAATATCTCCTTCATCATTTCCGAGATATGCTTCATCAACTGGTTTTAGCATTTTGATCAATTCTAAACGCTGATTTTCACCAACTATAGGGACTCTTTTTCTTTTTTCAACAGTTGAATCCCGTGCTACAACAACATAAAGTCTTGAATTAAATCCACCAAGGTTTTTTGCCTCCTGAAGATAGACACCATGACCTGGGTGCAGTAAGTCAAATGTTCCTGTTGCCATTACTTTTTTCATTAATATCTCCCTACCTTTTCTGATATTTCAAAGCTTCTTTTAAATCGATTTTATTCTTATATAATGCAGAACCAATCACAATACCTTCTACGCCACTTTCACTCAATTTTTTAACATCTTCAATTGTAGTGATGCCTCCGGAGTATACAACAGGTAAATCAACGGATTTTTTCAGTTCAACTAAAGGCTCGGTGTCAAAGCCGTTTAAAAGTCCTTCAACATCAACATTGGTAAACAGAATACTTCCGGCACCATGTTCTTTGAATTCTTTTGACAGTTCCTTTGGACTTTTATCAATCTTTTCCTGCCATCCTTTAATGACAACTTTGTTGTCCTTGCTGTCAAGGGAAATCATCACTCTATCTGATCCATATTCATCAGATAATTCAGTGATTGTTTTTGGATTTTCAATTCCCATAGTTCCTATTATTAAACGTTCAATATCTAAATCCAGTAATTCTTTAGCATATTCAATATCCCTAATGCCACCACCCAATTGTATTGGGACTGATACTTCTTTTATTATTTTTTTAATAACACCTAAACTGTTTTTTTCATTGATAGTACCATCTAAATCAATTACATGGATATTTTCAGCACCTTCATTTTCCCAATGTAGAGCAACATTTTCAGGATTTTCAATTTCAACCATTTCGCTTCCAGGCTTTCCCTGAACCAGTTGTACACATTTACCATTCTTAATGTCTACAGCCGGAAGAATTAACATTTCATCTTTTTTAAATGACATTTTACTATATCTCTTATTGTTCTATAATACTACTAGTTTATAATTATTGTTTTATATAATTTTACATTTGTTTATATTATATCTTCCATTAAGCTATGTTTTTTGTTTAAATAATCTTTGTTATGCTTTTTATTTGGATTTTATCTTGAAATTATTTGGGCATTATATTATAATTCGTTTGGTTCGGATGTGTCTCATCATTTCTGTTCACTTTTTGTGAACAGTAACTATTTATTATATTGTTTCCATAAATATTCATTAATTCACCTTTGAAAGATGGAAGTAGGCAAGCAGTTATTTTTTATTTTAATAAGGTTGTATCATTGATATTATATGATGGTGAGTGTTGTTTATGGTTTTTAACGATAGAATGGTTAGTGCGATTATCTCTTTTCTAGTCCCTGGACTTGGACATCTTATTAAAGGAAATATTGTTAGGGGACTTGTAATGTTTATTATTGCAGTTATAATTGATATTTTGGTCATAACTTGCTTTAATTTTATTTTAGGTTATATATTAGCTATTGTATATGCGTTATTTGCTGCCCGTGATGTATACAGGTCATACTAATTTTCTTTTAATCATTATGCTTTTATTTTTTTGAAAAAACATATCATAATATTGTGATATGAAAATATTTATATATGAAAACATTATAAAGTATTGATTAGATATAATTTAATGTGATTAAAAATGACGAACAATAATAATCAAGAAAATAATGAAGATGTGTGTGAAATTTTTGACTCACACGAAGATGTTATTGAACGTGTCCAGAAACGTATGATTGAAGAAGATCAATACTCTCAGTTGGCGGAATTTTTTAAAATATTCGGAAATTCTACAAGACTGAAAATACTTTCATTACTAGCTATTGAGGATTTATGTGTTTGTGATATATGTGATACATTAAATTTAAATCAAACCACAGTTTCAAATCAATTAAGAATATTAAGGGCGAATAATATTGTTAAATATCAAAAAGAGGGTAAAATGGCAAGATACTCCTTGACGGACCTTCATATAGAAATGATTTATAAAATTGGTTTGGAACACATTTTAGAATAGTTAAAAACTCATTGGTGTGAAGGGCAATGGTGGAAAATAAATGTTATGAACCTGATTGTGATGAAATAGGATGTAAGGATCCTAAACATTATAATTTTATTTGTTTTAACTCAGATTGTGATGATGTTCATTGTGAAAATCATCAACACTTTAATAAGCAATTATTGCGTGATTTTCAAAAAAATAATGATTTTGATGTCTATAATCATAGAGAAGAAATAGATTATGATGAGGATGTCGATATAAATATCTGTGGCTGTCCAGATTGTGCTGATGACCACGAACACTCTCATGATGATGATTCTCATGGTCATTCTCATGATGATGGGGATTGTGATTGTCATGAGCATGAACATTCTCATGGTGGTGATTCTCATGGTCATTCTCATGATGATGATATAAGTATATGTGGCTGTCCGGATTGTGATGACGATGATGATGGTGATGAAGAATTGCTGGCGGAAGGAAAACCATTACTTTCAAATAGGCCAATCCAAATTATCGTTGGAAGCGGAATACTATTTGCAGCAGGACACATATTGGAATTTCTATCTTTCAATCCTACCGTTACTTATTTTGTATTTTTGATGGCCGCTTTAATTGCAGGTTATGAAATAGCTGTTTTAGCATATAAGTCACTAGTTAAAAGACATACTATTGGCCCGGCTATGCTCATGTGTGTTGCTTGTGTAGCATCATTTATTATAGGACATCCTGAAGAAGGTGCTGCTGTTACTTTCCTTTATTATATTGCAGAATTTCTGGAAGATTATGCTGAACATAGGGCTAAACTTTCAATAAAATCATTAGTTGAGTTAGCACCTGAAAAAGCAAGGGTTAAAGTAGGTGATAGTGAAGTTGTTAAAAATGTTGATGATGTTAATATTGGGGATATTGTTATTGTAAAACCGGGGGATAAAATTCCATTGGATGGAAATGTTATTCTGGGTTCATCAGATGTCAATCAGGCATCAATTACTGGAGAAAGCATACCTGTTCTCAAAGAAGTTGGGGATGAAGTATTTTCTGGAACCATTAACGAAGAAGGTTACCTTGAAATTGTTGTCACAAAAAAAGCAAAGGATTCAGTAATATCAAAAATTGTAACTTTGGTCAAAAGATCACAGCTCAACAGGTCTGAAACCGAATCATTTGTTGAAAAAGTTGCTAAATACTACACTCCTGTAATGATGGTCGCTGCTGTTTGTGTTGCTTTCATACCTCCGATTCTATTTGGATTAGATTTAACTGATTGGGTTTATAAGGCCCTTTCACTTTTGGTAATCTCATGTCCATGCGCATTTTTAATATCAACACCGGTAGGTATGGTATCTTCCATTACATCTGCTACCAGAAATGGGGTTTTAATAAAAGGAAGTACATATGTTGAAGAAATGAGGGATATTAAAGCAGTTATTTTCGATAAAACGGGTACTTTAACAGAAGGCAAATTAGAGTTAAATGATATAATATTATTAAATGACAATTATACAAAAGATGAAGTTTTAAAAATAGCTGCTTCTCTTGAAAATCAATCCTCACATCCGATTGCTCAGGCTATTGTTAATCATGCGACAATGAATGATATTGGTTTTGAAGAAATTGAAGATTTTAGAAATGTTGCAGGAAAAGGTATTGTCGGATTTATAGGCGGTGAACAATATTATGCCGCTAATGAATCGATAATAGATGGAAGTTCATTTGACATTACTCATGAGGAGATTAACAGCTATTCATCAGAAGGAAAAACTGTTGTTTTCATTGGTGATTCTAAAAGTACAATAGCTATTATAACAGTTTCAGACAAGATTCGTTCCAATGCTAAAGATGTTATTGAAGATTTAAACAAAAAAGGCATTCAAACGGTAATGTTAACTGGGGATAATAAAATATCTGCTCACAGAGTGGCTGATGATATTGGAATAAGTTATGTTTATTCTAATTTGCTTCCGGAGGATAAACTTGATATTTTAGACACTATCAGAAATAAATTCGGCGATGTGGCTATGGTTGGTGATGGTATCAATGATGCGCCGGCATTAGCACGTGCAAACATAGGTATTGCAATGGGTGCCGCAGGATCAGATGTAGCTATTGAAACTGCAGATATTGCCTTAATGCAGGATGATATTTCAAAACTGCCATATTTATTCAGTTTAAGTCATAAAACAATGGGAATCATTAAGCAAAATATTACAGTAGCTATTGCTATTAAATTACTATGTGTAGTATTAGCTATTCTTGGTGTTATTACGCTGATGATGTCTGTCGGTTTTGGAGACTTGGGTTTGACATTATTGGTTATTTTAAACTCATTTAGAATAGGGATGGTAAAAGATCCACTATTTTAACTTTTTTCTTTTTTAGTAGTAGTTGAAATGCAGTTAAACATTATTTAATTTTATCTAGTTTAAATTTAATTATTTTTAATTAATCCTCATTTTTATAATATTTTATATGTATTTTCTAAATTTTTCAATAATTCTTTTTAAAGCTTATTTAAAAATGGTGGCGTTAAACATATATTGCTTTTTAATTATTTTATTGAACAATTAATTGAATATTGGGATTAATTATTCTCTTTTGTTTATATATTTTATTAAATATTATTATTTCTTATATTCAATATTATTCATCTGATTCATGTTTGATTTAATGTTTTCACAAATTTTATAATATTATGAATATAAAATATATTTAAGCATTATATCCTTGTATAGTGCCTGTTTTCTTCTGAAAAAATACTGATATTTTTTTTCATTTAAGTAGGGTGTCCGCCAAAATTAATTTTGATGCTGGAACCTACTTTATGATACATCAAGCTTTAATTGATGTGTAGTTGATATACTTTCACAGAAATCCACAATATCTTCTTTATTGTTCTGTTTTCCTTGAATTAAA
>CADBPS010000025.1 GCA_902796575.1 uncultured Methanobrevibacter sp.
AAGATATTTAATATGCATATGTATAATTCGTAATACTTTTATTTTTAGATTTAAGAAAAAAATTAATTATTCGGAACCCTCTTTAGTATATTTTACCGCAAAATCCCTGCTGAAACAGATATCTATAAATATTTTGTGATTAACATATAGTATTATAGATATTAAATAGTGTTTAAATAACTGGTGATTAAAGTGTCATTTTTATCGATTTTAGTGGCGGTACTGATTATAGGGGCCTGCTGTGCAACTGTAAGCGGAAATAATTCTAACAATAATTCTGGAAACTACAATTCAAGTGCTAAAATAAAATACTGCTCCAGCTGCGGATACCAAATGAATGAGAATGAAATTATCTGCGGATTCTGCGGATACAACTCAGATACAAAATTTCCGCTTCCTGATATCAGTACAAAACATATCAATAAAGGCGGTTTATCATTTGATTATCCGGGGTATTATGATGTTAGTGATGTTCCTGTAAATAATGAGGCTTACAAATCAAGGGTGGGTCTGTCAAAAGATGGGAATTGTGAAATATATGTTGTTGAATATTGGCATTCTACCTTTGACAATAACGCAAAAAGAAATCCTTATTTAATAAAGGAATATCTTAAAAACTATAATTATACAAATATCACGGAAAATGGGAAGTTTGATTATTGTTATAATGCAAATATTGACTCAAAGTATGGAAAACTCAATGCAGTAATTTTATTTAATTTCAATTATTCAAATGTGATAATGATAGCCTGCTATAAGTTCTCTGATTTAAATTACAATTTCGTCAATGATATGAGAATTATTAATGATAGTGTCAGGCCAATATAAGTTGATATTTTAAATATTCTGTTCAACAAACATCTTATTATAAAATGGTGATAATCATGGCCAGATTAGCTTTTATTGGAACTGTTGGGGATTCAAATCAGCCGTTGGTTGAACATATCAATGAAATAAACCCGGATTCAGTATCTTTCATTTACACAAAAAGAACTGGAAATTATGTCCCTGAAATAATCGAAAAATGTAATATCAAAAATTATTCATGTATTTTTCTGGACAATCATCAGGATATTGATGAAGCTTTTTCAAAATCTTTAAAAGAAATTAATAATCTTTTAAAAGAGGGTTATGACGTTGTTGGAAATTTTACCCCGGGAACTAAAACAATGTCTGCAGGTTTGGCAATGGCATGTATCGAAAAAAACTGCGAGTACAGGTACGGCTATGGTGAAAGGGATGAAAAGGGACAGTCAACTTCTTTTAAAGAAAATATTTCTCAGGAAAATCCCTATGAGAAACGTGCAATCAATGAATTTAAAAGAGCACGTAACTTCTTTGACAAATACCAGTTTCCCGCTTCACTTGAAAATTTTACGATTGCATCATCCAAACTTGAAGATTCACATTTGAAGCAGAGAGCAGAAATATTTATTAAAATAGTTTCTTTCTATGATACCTGGGATAAATTCAACGATGAATCGTTGGCGCTTTCTTTAAGAAATATTTTATCTGAAATTAAGTATAATTCCTCTTTGCATGATTATTTTATTGATGAGTTTCCTAATTTTTACAAACAAATGAAAAATAATCTCTTCTTTTTAAATAAAAAAGATAATTCCATGTATTATTTGCCGGATTTACTGAATAATGCTCAAAGAAGAATCAGTGAAGGTAAATATGATGATGCTGTTGCAAGACTTTATCGTGCCTTGGAGCTGATTGGTCAGCTGCAATTATCAAAGTTCAGAATTGTTGATGAAGAAACTTTGAATAATGAAAAAATTTTTCAGATTGATAAGAATAAGCTGAAAAAGTTCCCGAAAAATATCATAGCGGAAATTGATAATTTAAATCTTAGGGGATGGAAAAATCAAAATGAGCCTTATTTAAAATCAATCGACTTGACTAAAAATTATAAGCTATTGAATGTTATATCTCATCAAAAAAGAAATGAATTGGAGGAATCTTCACAGGAATTATATAAATTTTATAATAGGATTAATAGTCACGTAAAAATTAGGAATAAATCTATTCTTGCTCATGGATTAAAACCCCTAAGCAAAAAAGATGCTGAAAAAATTTATAAATTGCTTTTAAAGCATGCTAAAATTATATGTCCAAATATTGAAAAGGAAATGGAAATTGCTGAGTTTCCATTATTTAGTGAGGAATAAATATGGCTCGTAAAAAAACTGTTTTGTTAATGACTGTTGGAACTGGTATGGATGATGGAAAAAGTTTATCGCATGGTATATTCTACTCTATAGAACACCATAATCCTGATAAAATAATTTTCTTTGGATCTGATGCTTCTAAAAATACAATTACTCATATTGAAGATGATATTAATGAAGATTATGGAGGATATGAATTTGTTCAGGTGGACAATATTGATGAGTTTAAAGATTTTTTCGCTGCAATTAAAGAGAAAATTCTTGAATTTAATGAGGATAAAGTCATTATTGATTATACCTCCGGAACAAAAACAATGACTGCTGCGGCTGCTTTTGCATCTATGGTTTATCATAAAAATCTTGTTGTTGTTGGTGGAAATCGTGAAAACGGTCTTATTAAATCCGGAACCGAAAAAATCATATCTCAGAATTTATATCCCATTTATGATGATTTGATGATGGAGAAAGTCAGGGAATTGTTTAATTCAAACAGATTTGAAGCCGGTAAAGCTATTTTGGAGGATATTGTTGAAGCTGAAAATAAGGATGTTTATGTGCAGCTGTTTGATATTTACTATAATTTTGATAATATTAATTATGAGAAAGCATTTGAATTGTTTCCAAATGAATTCTTAAAAGAATTGCTTCAGACTTTCCCGGATTTGAAATCTCAAATTCCTCAAAATCGTCAGGCTCTACAAACAATGGCTGATAAAAAGCATAAATTCAGATGTCATTATATTTTGGCCAGTTTGTTAAATAATGCTAAAAGAAGGGCTGGTGAGGGAAAATATGATGATGCAATAGCCAGATTATATCGGTCTTTTGAATTGATCGCTCAAATCAGACTGAAAGAAAAATATAAAATCAATACTTCAAATGTTGATTTGGAGATACTTGAAAAGCGAGGATTGGATAAGGAATATTTGGATAATTTGGAGTCTATAAAATCAGATGGAAAGATTAAAATTGGGCTTGCAAAAGATTATGATTTGTTATATCATTTGGATGATGATTTAGGCAGTTTTTATAATGAAAATAAAGGTATGGCAAAAAATTATATCAGTTTTAGAAATGAATCTGTCCTGGCACATGGCCTGAAGTATCAGACTTTTGAAAACTATGATAAATTTGAAGAACTTGTTATTAATGCAGCAGCTATTTTAACGCCTGATTTAGACAGGTTATTAAATCAAACCAAATTTCCAAATATTTGAGGTAACTTTAAATAATTTTAAACACAAATTAACAATATATTAATAATAGGAGGTATCTGATATATGGAAGATTATCAAGCACTAAAATTTGCAGCATTATTTCATGATATTGGTAAATTCTACCAGCGAGCAGATAATTTGGGGCATGGAAAACAGTCTTATGATTCCAAATACAATAATTTAGTAAATGATATTGGTCCTGCTCATCCCAAATGGTCTGCAGATTTTGTTAAAGACTATTTTGATGATTTGGTTGAAAATCTGGTTTTGTATCATCACAAGCCGTCTAATGCGGATTTTGTTGAACTGGCTAATATGCTTCAAAAAGCAGATCATCACTCATCAAAAGAACGTATTGATTCAAATGAAAAGCAGGATGTGCTTTTAACTCCATTAACATCTATATTTTCAAGAATTTCTTTGGATAAGAAAAAAAGTGATGAATATTATGTTCCGGTAACGGAGCTGGATTTTAAGCAGAATTTATATCCTCAAAATGAAAAAATACGTAATGGATGGAACCTGGTTCCAGATTATGAACATTTATGGGTCAAATTTGTAAATGAATTTAAAACACTGCCTAAAATGGATTTTGAAAGTGTACTCGCAGTTTTAAAAAAATACACTTCAACGATTCCCTCTGCAGTGTATGTGTCTCAAAGTGATATTTCACTTTACGATCACCTGAAAACAACAGCAGCTATTGCAAACTGCCGTTATTTATTCTCAAAAGAAAACGAACTAACTAAAAAAGATTCACAGGAAGTATACAGAATAATTAATGGAGATATTTCAGGAATTCAAAAATTCATCTATAAAGTGTCCTCACCGGATGAGGCTCAAAGCGGTATGAGTAAGCGTTTGAGGGGACGTTCACTGTATTTAACATTACTTTCAGAAGCCATAGCATCAAAAATCATTTTGGATTTAAATTTGGATTCATCAAACATCTTATTCTGTGGTGGAGGACGTTTTACAATAATTGCTCCTAATACCGAAAAAACTGATGATGTTTTAAAAGAAATTGATTTTAATGTTAATGATTATTTCATAAAGCATTTCAATGCAGAATTATATCTTGCATTAGTGTCGGTTACAGTAAGCGGTGATGAATTGGGCAATTTTGGTAAAATCCTGTCAGATCTTAATGCTCTTTTAAATGAAAATAAAAAACATAAATTCATAAATCATTTAACTGACTTATTTGAAGTAAAAGACGATGCAAATTATGACTTATGTCCGGTTTGCGGAAATCCAAGTAAAAAGGATAAATTCTGTAGTGACTGTAATGAACATGAAAAACTGGGCGGCACCGTCGCAAATGCAAATTATCTAATCAGATATGTTTCGGATAAAAAAATAGAAAAATCACTGTACTTTGATAATTTAAACATTGGATTCATATTCAAAAGATCAAATAAAGAAGTAATCGATGTAGTAAACAATAATGAAGAAATAAATTTCATCATTTATAAATTAAACGATACTAATTTCCTGAAACTGGCTGGTGAAATCACAAATGAAAATGTTTCATTTGATTTTAAAATGCTTGGAAACAGCATACCAAACATAAAAGGAAAACCTTTATATTTCAACCACTTAGCCGAAAGCTCAAAAGGAGCCAGTAAGCTTGGAATATTGAAAATGGATGTTGACAACTTGGGAAAAATATTTTCACAGGGTTTCAATCAGTTGGGCGAGGATAATCAGGGTGCAAGTATCTCCCGTATATCTTCATTGAGTTTTTACATGGATTTATTCTTCTCAGGTATGATAAATCAGATTGTATCAAAGTTTAAAATATACACAGATACTTTAGGCCATGATGATTTATTCTATAAAGGTCAAAACATAACCTTTGAAAACGGGGAGTCTGAAGTTATTTACAAACCAAAAGGAGAGCTTCCTGATGAATTTGACAATCTGGGAACATCAACAATCCATATAAATTATTCCGGAGGGGATGATTTATTGGTAGTCGGCCCATATGATGATATTATTGAATTTGCACAGGATTTTAGAAATGAATTTAAAAAATGGACTGCATGCAATAATTCAATAAACATATCTGGAGGTATTGTTCTCATAAATCAAAAATTCCCGATTGGAAAGGCAGCTATTATGGCAGACACTGAACTTGAAAAATCAAAAGACTGTGGAAGAAATAAAATAACTGTTTTCAATCAGGTTTTAAGCTGGCAAAGTGATATTGTCAGATTTAAAGGATTTGATGAATTGCTGAAATTCGGTAAATATTTAGAAGAATTATATAATCGAAAGAAAATTTCCAAAGGTTTTATTTATTCCCTGCTTCAGATTTGGCAGTCAAGATCTGGAGTTGATGAACTTTCACTATTCAGTGAAAAGTACTGGATAGATAAAAATGTTGAAAAATTATCCAAAAAAAGTTATGTTCCTGTATTTATGTATAAACTAAGATTGGTAAGAAATAGGGAAATCAGGGATAATCTGGCTAAAAAAGGTATTAAATATATGCCATGGATTAAAACTCCTGTTTCCTGGGCTAGTTTAAGATTGAGGTGATAATTATGGCAAACGGGAGAAATAGAAGAAATAATAGAAATAATAATAATCAAAATGAAATAAACGAAATTATACAAAAAATTAATAAATATGATAAATTATCAGACATCAGCGCTAAAGAACTGCTTGATGAAGAGACTGGTTTAGCATATAAAGTTGCTAATTTATCAAGAGGTTTAAAAACAAATCAGATAAGAAGATTTTTTGGTGCAATTAGGAAAATGGAAAATAAAAGTTCATGGAAAGAAATTGAACCGGAATTTTACTTATTAAAACCAAGAATGGCTGTTGGTGTAGGAAGAAAATTAGTTCCTAAAGATTTTTATAAAGTTATCATGGCTGCTATGAATAAAGTTAACATTGGAAGTGAAGAAGAAAAATTAGAAAATTTCAAAGTGTTTGTAGAATTTTTTGAATCAATTGTCGCGTATCATAAATTTTTAGGAGGAGATTAAGAATGTTTAGTGAAAATTATATTATTAGTGGAACAATTTTATGTAAAACTGGACTTCATATTGGAGGTTCTAGTGATAATATTGATATTGGTGGTTCTGACAATCCTGTGATTAGAGATAGTATTTCTGGTCTCCCATATATTCCAGGTTCTTCTCTTAAAGGTAAATTAAGGACTTTAACTGAATTATCAGACAAACAATCTGCACAAAGTGTTATTAAAAATAGAGGAAAAGTTGCAACTGATAAAACCTGCATTGCCTCAAAATTATTTGGTGTATCTGCTGAAGATGGTAATACTGTATTAAAATTCCCAACAAGAACAATAGTTCGTGATTCATATCCAACTGAAGATACTCTTAGATTATGGCAGGAATCTGATGATTTATTAAACGGTACTGAATTAAAATATGAAAATACAATTAACCGTATTGATTCATCTGCAAATCCTCGTAACAGGGAAAGGGTTCCAAAGGGCTCTAAATTTTCTTTTGAAATTATTTTCTCAGTTTATGAAGATGACGAATCCCGCAACATAGTCAAGCTTTTAGAATCCATGAAACTACTTGAAGATAATTATTTAGGTGGATCCGGAAGCAGAGGATTTGGTCAAATAGTATTTGAAGATATCTGCCTTTCGAAAAGGACTGTTGAATATTATACTGATGATAAAGATGAAGAAATTATCATTGAAAATGCAAAAATAAACGAAGTAATTGATAAAATTAAAGAATAATGGGGGCGAAAACAGTGCTGGTTTATATTAAACCTTTATCCGTTTTTCCAAAATTACATTCAGATACATTATTTGGAGCCATTTTATCTGCGATGAGTGAATTGTATCCTGATAAAATTGATGAGATGATTAATGAATTTGAAAATAACAATCCTCAATTTTTAATTTCATCAACATTTCCATTTGTATTTGTTGAAAATGACAAAAAAAGATTTCTTCCCAAAATTATTTTAAAATCGAAATTAGATAAATTTGATGATATTTCGGCTTTAAAAGAATATAAAAAAGTGGAATTCATTGAAGAGGATATTTTCTTTGATATAATTAATCAGAAAATTTCTGAAAATGACATTATTAACAGTTTTGATAAATATCATAGGGCAGGTAATTTGCTGATGACAAAAGATTATAATATGTCTTTTGGTTTTGAAAATGTTATTCTTCCAAATAACAGTATCAATCGCTTGACCAATGAAACTGAAGCTATTTTTTATAGTGAAGGACTTGAGTATGGAAATATGGGTTTATACTTCTATGTTGACATTTTAAATGAAGAATATGAATCCATTATTAAATCATGTTTAAAATATCTGAGGGATAAAGGTTTTGGACGGGATGTTTCAACAGGAAAAGGTCACTTTGATTATGAGATTGAAGATTCAAATCTTGATAAAAACTCCGGAAACAGATTCATTACACTTTCAAGGTTCATACCTACAGATGATGATTTGAGTAGTATTATTTCCGATGCCAATTATGAACTTGAATCTAAACGTGGAAGGGATAAATCCGGTGAAATCAGAAAACAGATCAGATTTTTTAAAGAAGGTTCCACATTTAGAAACTCAAAGGAAATTTATGGTAAAATTGTTAAATCAGGTGTTAATGTTCCTGCCTGTGAGTATGGCTATGCATTTACCGTTAATTATGATGAGGTGAGCTAATTGACATTTATCAAACGCCACAATTTTGATATCGTTACTATAACTCCGATTCATATAGGGTCTGGTGAAAGCTATTATGCCTCTGAATATGTTACCGGTAAAATTAAGGATAAAAACGGTAATCTTCAGCCGACTTTTAGAAGAATTAATCTGGCCAAATATTTCTTGTCTCTGGATGAGGATAAACAGGAAAAATTATTGGCTAATTTATCTGATGAAAATTTCAGTTTAAAGGATTTTGATTCCAAAGTCTCCAATGAATTTAGAGCATATACTTCTTATAATAAATGTAAACAGATTCCAACAGCAAAACAAGCTATTGAAGAGAGTATCAAATCATTAAATGAATTATATATTCCGGGTTCTTCAATTAAAGGTGCTGTAAAAACAGCTTTATTATATGATTCGATTGATTTGGAGGATATTCCTTCTATTATCAATAATGTTGTTAATAGGGGCAGAGTTAATCGCCGGGATTATAATGATTTTATTGACAGCTATTTTTCATCTGACAGCAGGAGCAATAAGGCTCAGGGAAGTATAATGAAATTCATGCAGGTTTCAGATACTAGTACACTAAAAATGCCTAGTGTTTATGATGTTGTTTCAATAATGGCTAATGAAAAGGGTTCAAAACAATTTTATAAAAGAAATGGGATGACCGTTAAAACTTTTCTTGAAACAATTAGGCCAAAATTAAAATTAAAAAGTTCCATAACGACAAATTTTGATTCTAAAACATACTCGAGATTAGATTTGGATGATAAAAAACATTTGCTCGATATTGATTATATTAAAAAAGCTATTTTCAATTTTTCAAAAGCCTATATTGATTATGAACTTGAATTCTCTGAAAAATATGACATGGGATTTTTAAGCAAATTTTACAAAGATATGGAATCCAAAAACAGCAAAGATAAGCCTTTGCTTAAAATTGGTGCCGGATCAGGATTTTTAGCAACAACTATTGGTCTTAAAATCAAGGAATATGATGATGAATATTTCACGGATTACTTCAATCAGGTTAGGGAAACGTTAAGAAGAACATATCCTTTTGAGTTTCCTAAATCCAGAAAAATCATCGTTAAAGGTGCTAAACCTCTTGGTTGGACTCAATTAAGATTTTAAGTGATATCATGAAATATAATATTGTGAAATTGCATCTTAAAAGTGATGTTCCTATAGGTGCAACGGCTTCAAAAGTCAGAGGTTATATTGGAAATGAATTTAGTGAACATATGCTGCTGCATAATCACATTAATGAAGATAAGTATATCTTTAATTATCCGTTTATTCAATATAAAGTGATTGATAATGAAGTCATTATCTTGGGGATAGATGAAGGTGGAGAAATTCTTAAAAAAATTTCTCCCGAAATCACCTGTCTTGATGTGGATAGAAAATATAGAATCACTGAAAAAATATTGTCTGAAAAAGAAGCTGACATCAAACCATCTTCAGAAGAAAAACATTATAAATTTATAACTCCCTGGCTGGGATTAAATACTAAAAACTATCCTAAATACATGGCTTTACGGTCATGGAAAGAGAAAAAGGAGTTAATAAATAGTATACTAGTTGGAAATATACTTTCAATGTCAAAAGGACTTGGAATTATTGTAAATAAAAGACTGTATGCAAAAACCCATTTTGAAGAACATATTGTAGATTACAAGGCTGTTAAAATGAATGCATTTACAGGTGAATTTAAAATCCATTATGATATTCCTGATTACTTTGGACTTGGAAAAGGGGTTTCTCAAGGTTTTGGGTGTGTAAAGCAGATAATTGATGAATAATGTTAACAATAGTAACTTATGACATATCAGATAATACTGCGCGGAGTTATTTTATAAAAAAACTCCAATCCTATGGATTTTACAGAATTCAAAAGTCGGTATTTGCCGGATACATAACTGTGGATGACAGATTGAATTTGGCAGATGAAATAGAAGCATTTTTATCATCAGACAATGACAGTATTATAATATTTCCCATCTGCAATAACTGCAAAAGTTCAATATTATATGATGGTGAAGTAAATATGCCTGAAAACGATTTAAGCTACAGATTCATATGAGACTGATAATAGATGGATTTGGAAAATCAATATCAAGAAGAGATAATCAGATTGTAATTCGTGAAAACGGCGATGAAGTTGATTATTTTCTTGCAAAAAATTTAAAGCAGATTGTTATTAATGGAAAAGGTGCAATAACATTTGATGCAATAGAACTGCTGTCGGACAATAATGTTGATGTAATAGCTATTGACTGGAGAGGAAATATCAAATACAGATTATCATCAATGGAACATAATAATGTGGAAATAAGAAAACAGCAATATTATGCACTTAATGATGACCGGAGCGGGTACTTGGCCAAAAAATTTATAGAATCCAAAATTAAAAACCAAAGGTCAATGTTGGGAACACTGTCAAAATCCCGTGGGGGAGTAGATTTTCTGTCAAATCAAAGAGAAAAATTAAATAATCTCCTAAAAGCTCTTGATAATATAAAAATTAAGCCGTCACAAAAAATAAGGTCAGATATTTTCGGTATCGAAGGAATGGCATCTCATGAATATTGGCTTGGATTTCGATATGTAGTGGATGATGAATATAATTTCCTGAAAAGATCTGGAAGAGGAGCCCAAGATCCGGTTAATGCAATGCTGAATTATTCTTATGCAATTCTTGCAAGTGAAGTACTAAAATCACTTCACATTTCAGGTTTAGATCCATATTCCGGATTTTTACACTCAGATAGATATGCTAGAAAAAGTCTGGTTTTTGATTTGATGGAAGAATTCAGACAGCAGATTGTTGACAAATCAGTTCTTAAATTGATTAATAGGGGTCAAATTGAAAAAGATGATTTTGAACTTAAAGACGATAAAGTTTTTATCAAAGAATCATGCAGAAAATTACTCATCAAAACAATCCTGGATAAGTTAAATAATGATGTAACATTCGATGGTGTAAAAACTACATACACAAATTTAATAGCTATTGAATCAAAAAATATTGTGGACTATTTACTTTTTACCCGGAAATATAACACATTTTATCTGAGATGGTAAAATGCGCAAACCTCAAGAATTTTCATACTTTTTTTACTTTTTGGCTTTTTCATGTCAAAATTAAAAATGTTGTTTTTTCCTTATTTTTTTTATTAACTTGTTATTTTTCATGGATTTTATTCGAAATGATGATTTTAATTTTGATATTTGGATATTAATGATAATGAACCTAAATGTTAATTAAAAAAGTATTTATATCATGTGCGCATACCTTTATATAGGTACTTAAATTTTTTAATCTGCGCATAAGTGTCTAATATTGCAGTAATCTTCGCAGGTTATAGGTGTTTTAAGCCAAATTTTTGGGCCTATTGCAAAGAGTTTTCTACTAAAACAAGGATTGTGACGCGTCTTCATCGTTAATTTCAACATATCCTTCAGTATTGCAAAGAGTTTTCTACTAAAACAAGGATTGTGACATTCTGGCATGTCTTGTATAAGTTTCATGTATTTGGATTGCAAAGAGTTTTCTACTAAAACAAGGATTGTGACGCCTTTTCCATTTCCTCTTCGTTGTTGTTTATTTTGATTGCAAAGAGTTTTCTACTAAAACAAGGATTGTGACTGATCTAGTCCGCTCATAAGGTTTAAGCTATTTAATATTGCAAAGAGTTTTCTACTAAAACAAGGATTGTGACTAGATTCTCTTAATTTATTGAGTTCTGTTGACTTATTGCAAAGAGTTTTCTACTAAAACAAGGATTGTGACAATAGTGCGTCCGTCATCTTCTTCTAATATTTCGCATTGCAAAGAGTTTTCTACTAAAACAAGGATTGTGACAATCCTATGATTGGCCTACTATCTTCTTCTTCTAAATTGCAAAGAGTTTTCTACTAAAACAAGGATTGTGACTTCTATTATCCCGTCCCGTGCCGTCCGGTATGCTTGATTGCAAAGAGTTTTCTACTAAAACAAGGATTGTGACTTGGCTTCGCTATCAGCTATAGCCCGATTCAGGTATTGCAAAGAGTTTTCTACTAAAACAAGGATTGTGACTGATTAATTGTTTATTTGTAGTATCATAGTTTAAAATTGCAAAGAGTTTTCTACTAAAACAAGGATTGTGACAACATCCCATGCATCTTGTAATTCTTCAATATCAATTGCAAAGAGTTTTCTACTAAAACAAGGATTGTGACGACTGTATCCCTCATGTTCTTTTGTTATGAATATTTATTGCAAAGAGTTTTCTACTAAAACAAGGATTGTGACTGATGGTCGTGAAACTGAAGATGGAGACAAATTATAATTGCAAAGAGTTTTCTACTAAAACAAGGATTGTGACCAGTAGCACCAGTTATTTCAACACCATCGTGCCAAATTGCAAAGAGTTTTCTACTAAAACAAGGATTGTGACTTATTTGACTATTATAATCACTATCCACATTACCCTATTGCAAAGAGTTTTCTACTAAAACAAGGATTGTGACCTATATCCTCAAAATGATTAATATTAATATAGATATTGCAAAGAGTTTTCTACTAAAACAAGGATTGTGACTCTAGTATTTCTTCAATTATTCCAATTACTTTTTCGATTGCAAAGAGTTTTCTACTAAAACAAGGATTGTGACATAGTGTATACGATACACGACGTACATACTATACATATTGCAAAGAGTTTTCTACTGAAACAAGGATTGTGACTGATTTATAATGCCGACGATCTTAGGATCTAATCCATTGCAAAGAGTTTTCTACTAAAACAAGGATTGTGACGGGGGTGCAACAAGAGAATTTAAAGCAATATTATATTGCAAAGAGTTTTCTACTAAAACAAGGATTGTGACTGCTTTGGAGTCGATAGTGGAGGAATTAACATCAGAATTGCAAAGAGTTTTCTACTAAAACAAGGATTGTGACATTGCTTTTGTTGGAGTTTTTCCATCGCATACTATAATTGCAAAGAGTTTTCTACTAAAACAAGGATTGTGACCAGTATATACTCCATAAGGTACATTTTTAATTGATATTGCAAAGAGTTTTCTACTAAAATAAGGATTGTGACAATAATTCATTATTCAGTTCTTCTGGTGTTTTATCATTGCAAAGAGTTTTCTACTAAAACAAGGATTGTGACTCTGGACATTTCTTCGTTTGATCGGATTAATCCGAATTGCAAAGAGTTTTCT
>CADBPS010000026.1 GCA_902796575.1 uncultured Methanobrevibacter sp.
ATATTGGCCGAAAGCTATTATTTCCGTACTAAAACAATTATAAAAAACTCCAATTTTAAAAACAATAATACTGATATGGCAAACAATGATTATGGAGAAAGGGGAGGAGCTATATGCAATAAAAATTCTGATTTGTTTTTAATCAATTGTAATTTTGAGGATAATGAATCTATTGTAAATGATATTGGAGAGTCCATTTTTAATGATGATGATGCTTCTTTAAGCATGGATAATTGCAGTTTTAAAAGTAAAAATAATTATTGCATATTCAATAGGGGAAAGTCAATCATAAAGGATTGTGATTTTTACCATAATTTTGGTAGTGATTATAAAATCAGAGGCCTTTTTGATAATTGTGGTTCTTTAGGAATATTTTCAACCAAGGATAATCAATATCGGGTAAAGTTAAATGGAAAAACATTGGATGATTTCAATATTGATGATTTACTGTTTAATCGTAAAGAGGAGTTAAACAGGGATGAAAAATGTTTTCTTTCAAAAATTCATGATTTTAAACCTGAAGGTTATGGGGATGATGAATACTTGGAGAATCTGATTGAAAATAATATAAAAGACATCGATTCTAATTTGAATTATCAAAAAAAGCTTGTTTTAGACACAGATATATTTTATAATTCGGATAGAACTGAAGCTATTGTGCTTGATTTGGATAATTTAGTGTTTGATGGAAAAAATCATGTGATAAATGGAAATTTCCAACAGATTTTCAATATTGTGGGGGACAATATCTGCTTTAGGAATATTTGCTTTAGAAATGCATCCCATTATAAAGGGTCAGTTATGGATTTGAAAGATAAGAATATCAGTTTTATCAATTGTGTTTTTGAGGGTAACTTTGCACATATGGGTATTTTATATTTAAATAACAGTTCCGTTAAATTAAGTCATTGCAAGTTCATTAATAATTATTCCGGAAAGATGAAGATAAATCATACTGATTTTGGAGGAGTCATATTATCTGAAAATGAAAGTTCTTTAATTATAGATAATACCGAGTTCAGTGAAAATTATTCTCAGTTATCGTTAATCACATCAAAAGATGCTTATTTAAAATTAAAAAACTCGAAAATTCGAGATAATAACTCAGAGTCATATTTAATTTCGGATAATTGCACAAATTATTCCCGAAGACATCCGGATATTCTATGTTCAATTTATCCTTTAATGATAGATAATTGTAATTTTTTTGAAAATAGTGCTTTTATGTTTTATAACTGTTTCAATTCCTTTTTATTTATCAGAGATTCAAATATTCACAACAGTGAAATTCTCTATGAAGTAAAAAATCATTATTATTTTGAAAATAATAATATTTCAGGCATTGTAGATTATAGGAATAAAATTCAGATTAATTCCAATACTGGTATTGAGTCATCTATAAAAGAAGTGAAGGATAAAAATTCCAATAATTTCACTTATTTAAATAATTTAATTTCAAATGCTGCTTTTCGGGAATTCAAATCAATTTTTGAAAATGAGGGTCTTGAAAAAATAAAATCTATTGAAATATGTCTTTTTAGTGATATTATAAAAGAAGATTTCGAAAAGGAAAAATTTAATGAAGGTATTGATGTCTGTTTTGATAATTTGGTTATTGATGGTCAGAGCCACACTATTAATGCAGATAATTGCGGAAGAATTTTCACCATACATTCCAACCGGATTACCTTTAAGAATATTAATTTTATCAATGCCAGTAAATCAATCATTAATACCCGTAAAATGGATGTGAAATGTATAAATTGTACTTTTAAAGATCATGATTTTGAAAAGATAGTGAATGAAAAAGATGATGATGGCTATGGAGATGAATCTGCTAAGGGTTTAGATGCATTATTCGGGTAGTGTTAATATGAATTTTCGGGAATTTGAAGAAATGATTAACAGTGGTGTAAAAGAGATTTCTTTAATTGAAGATGTCGTTTTTGATGATGATGAGTCTGAATACTTGAAAAGCATTAATTTGGATGTTGATGGTCTGGTAATAGATGGATGTGGAAATACTATCGAGGCTATTGGAAATGGTATTTTTGATATTAAATCAGACAATGTAACGCTAAAAAATATCAACTTCATTAATGCGGATTATAATCCCGAGGATTTTGGTGGTGCAATTCGTAATTATGGCAAAAATTTAAAAATTATTAATTGTCATTTTGAAGGTAATGTTTCAATGGGTATTGATGGTGGTGCAATTCACAATAGAAAGGGAACTATCCATATACAAAATACTGTTTTTAAGGAAAACACTGCAGATTATGATGGAAGTGGTGGAGCAATTGGGAATATTGAAGGAAAAATCATATTGGAAAATTGTAAAATTATCGGGAATAAATCTGGTCGTAATGGTGGAGGATTATACAATGAAGGAGGGCATGTTGAAATTATAGATTCAAGTTTTTCCGGAAATTATACATGTTATTTAGGCGAATCCTGTTTGCATTATGGTGATGCAATATGTAATGCCGTAGGCTTAATAAATATTAAAAATTCAGATTTGCATGGTGAAATATATAATGGGAAAACTTTGTCTTATAATCATCCTATACCTGAATATGGTGATTATAATGGATTAATTATTTTAAATTGTTCTATTAATTCTATTTTAAGTAATTATCCATTATTCATTGAAAACTGTAAATTTAGGGAAGCACATATTGAAAATTACTTTAGACTATATGTCCCTCAAAAAGAGAAGCAATATCTTGAAAATTTTGTAGGTGGAAATGGTGAAATTTATTATTTGTCTGATTTAAAGGAGTTTATTCCTCAAAAAATTAATTTTAAATTAGAAAATTATGAATATTGTGATTATCTGGAGAATTTAATCAGTGACAATATAAACGAAATTGATTTTAAGAATATGGAAGGATTAGATAATGTTGATAATTATAATTTCAATTTTGAAAAAGAGCTTGTTTTAGACACAAACATTCTTTATAAATCTGATAGGAATCAAGCCATTGAAATAAACACTGATAATTTAATCTTCGACGGGAATAATCATGTTATTAATGGAAATTTCCAGCAGATGTTCAAGATTAATGCAGACAATATCTGTTTTAAGGACATTACCTTTAAAAATGCTTCATCTTATAAAGGTTCAGTAATGAATCTAATAAATAAAAATGTATTATTCGTTAACTGTATTTTTGAAGATTATTTCTCATTTAAAGGAGTTTTATATATAAATAACAGTTACGTGAGATTGATTAATTGCAAATTCATAAATCATTATGCAGATAACTCATATGAAAAATCAGTAATTTATAATGAAAATTCTCATTTAAGTTTAATCGATTGTGAATTGAGAGATGATTCAAAACTGAAACTATTGAATTGCGAATTTATTTCAAAAAATTGTTTATTTGAAAATAATGTATTTGTCATTGAAGACGAATCATCTGATATTAATATAATTACATGTAAATTCTTAAATAATAAAAAAGTTGCAAGATTGAATAATTCTAGACTTAATATGGATAATTCAATTTTTAAAAATAATCGTTCATATGATTTTGATGAAGAATTGATAAGAGGTTCAAATGTAGATGTTTTTGTCAAAAACTGTTTATTTGAAAATAATATTCTCGATCATGCTTACATGATGCGATTTTTAAAAAGCTCCTCTTGCATATTTAAAGATTCATCATTTAAGAATAATAAACATAAGATACCATATTTAAGTTGCTTAATTGTTAATAGACATGAAAATTTTTCTAATAGAATTGTTTCTTATTTTATTGACTGTACTTTTGAAGATAATGGGCGTGATTGGCCATTTAAGGAAATTTCAAATGATGATTTTAATTTAATTTCTGAAAAGATAATTTCCATCAAAAAAAAAGAATATTTTACTCAACAAGGATTATCTGGCTGATGATAAACTGAATGCCAACGGACTGTGCATCGATGGTCAAATGCATGAAATAACTGGAAATTTGACTATAACGGGCAAAAATGCAACCTTGAAAAATATTATATTTAAAGATACCGTAAAAATTGAGAACAACAACACAGCAACACTTGAAAATTGTAGTTTTAAAAGTAATAAAAATGAAATTATCATAAATAAAGCCGATTTAACCCTAAAAAATTGTAATTTTAAGGAGAAACATAGGATACTCAATACTGGTGAAGTAACATTAATTGATGATGATGGAATAGAATTTTTAACCGATGAAATAATTTCTCCTGATAAGCATGAAAGAGATAATGATAAAGCTATTGGAAGTTCAGCAAATTTATTTGGATAGTGATACAATGAATTTTCGGGAATTTGAAGAATTAATCAATAATGGTTTAAGAGAGATTTCCTTAACTGAAGATGTCATTCTGGAAGATCTTGAAAAAAAAGACTACCTGGAAGGAATCGAAATTAACGCTGATAATATAATAATTAATGGAAATTGCCACACCATTGATGGAAACAAAAAAACACCTTTGCTGAATGTCAATGCTTCCAATATCACTTTAAAAAACTTCAGATTTGAAAATGGATACTCTGAATACTCCGGCGGAGCCATCATTAACAATGGCATTTTGATAATTGAAAGCTGTGAATTTCAAGATAACACCTCGGATGATTATGGTGGCGCCATCTATAACAGTTCAAAATTGCACATAAAAGATTCCAAATTCATCGAAAACAGGGCGGATTATGGAGGTGCCATTTACCTCGATTCGGATTCTATTTTAAATTTGGATGGGTCTCTTTTTAAATCAAATTCTTCAGAATTTGAAGGGGGTGCAATCTACAATAAATCAAAACTGCTAATTTATAGATCGTTATTCAACAAAAATGCATCCTTTAAGGGCGGAGCTATTTATAATGAAAGAATTTTAAATGTTAAGTGTAGTGAATTCAGAAACAATATTGCAAGCGATGGAAATCACATAGAAAGTAAAGATAATGAGAATTTAAGTATTGCTGATTGCAGGTTTGACTAAATCAAATGCTTTATTTGATTTATATAAAAAATCCGACAAACCGTTAAAATAGCTATATTGGGGGTGATAATATGTTTGAATTAAAGGGAAAATACGCAACAGCCAAAGTATTTTCAGATGACGTTGACAGCAAAAGCATTTCACAGGTCATTCAGTTTCTAAACCAGCCGATAGCCGAAGGTCAGAAGATTCGCATGATGCCGGATATTCACGCAGGAATCGGCTGCACCATCGGAACTACAATTACAATTACTGATAAGGTTGTTCCAAATCTCGTCGGATCTGATATCGGCTGCGGAATGGAAGTCTTTTATCTTGACACAGATGAAATTGATTTCAAACGTTTAGACAATATTATTCGCTCCAAGGTGCCTTATGGATATAATAAAAGGGTTGTTCCTCATCATTTCATGAAAGATTTTGACTTAACAGAACTAAAATGTTATTTTGGTCTTGAAGCCGGAAGTGAAGGTAATTTCTATTTGGGCACTCTTGGTGGTGGAAATCACTTCATTGAAATTAATAAAACACAAGACAATGAACTAATTTTGGTAATTCACTCAGGAAGCCGCAGAATAGGTGCTGATGTCTGTGAATATTATCAGAATCAGGCTTTAAAGGAATTTAAAAGATTTCATAATATGGCTTCCAATAAGGATTTGATTTACTGTGAAGGAAAATTATTTGACAGCTACATTCATGACATGGAAATCATGCAGAATTATGCTTCATTAAACCGCAGGGCTATTGCAGATACAATTTTAAGCGAATACAAAATGGATTACACTAAACATTTCACGACTGTTCACAACTACATTGACATGGAAAAAATGATTTTAAGAAAAGGTGCTGTTTCAGCAGGTAAAGGTGAAACTCTCATAATCCCAATTAATATGCATGACGGATCTTTAATCTGTAAAGGTAAAGGTAATCCTGACTGGAATTATTCTGCCCCTCACGGTGCTGGCCGTTTATACAGACGTTCTCAGGCTAAACAAATGTTTTCTTTAGATGAGTTTAAAGAATCGATGAAAGGAATTTATTCAACATCAATCAGTAAAAATACTTTGGATGAGTCTCCAATGGCTTACAAACCCATAAATTCAATTGTTGATAACATTGGAGACAGTGCAGATATTATTGATATTGTAAAGCCTGTTTATAATTTTAAGGCATGACAATTGAGCCATGTCAAAATTAAATATGTGGATTCAATTCATTTAAATGAGTTCAAATCCCCACGAAGAGATTTAATTTTCTATGAGTAATATAATTTGATGGAATGAAGATTCAAGAAATTTTAAATATATTATTTAATAAGATAATATAATAAGCGATGTTTAGGAGAAATTTTTAGATGGATAAATCAGATATTAATGAAACAGTTGTTCTGGATTTTGATGAATCTAATTTTATTTCATTAAAGCTTGCTGCAGTTAACAATAAGGTGAGATTTTCTATTTTAGAAATCCTAAGAGATAACCAGAAATTTTCTAAAAATCCATTATATTCCCGTGAGATTAATTCTATTCTTTTAAATAGCTATAAAATTAATATCACGCCACAAATGTTTGGTCAACACATGAAAAAACTTCTTGATGCAAATTTGGTCACGGAAATTGATGTGAAAAAAGAAGTGCCTAATAAGGTTGGTAAAAGGACAGTAAAGGCATTTGTTTTAAAAGAAGATGCTTTTGATGATTTATTTTTAGATATTAACTTTTTATCAGATGAGCTTTTCACATTTTTTGATTTATACAAGTCCAATCAAAAATATCATGATGATAATTACTGCATATTAACGATTTTCAATGGTGTTGATAAGGGTAAAACATTTAAGATTCAAAAAGGTGAAAGTGCATTAATTGGAAGAAAATCCAATTTCAGTGAAGATGATTTGTCTTCACCACATATTTTATTGGATAACAGTTATGATACAGTTTCCAATATATCTAAACCTCATTTGAAATTGTTCTATGAAGATGATGCATGGTGTATTATTGATGAGGCCAGTTCAAATGGGACTTTTATAGGGGATATTGAAGTGCAAAAAGGCAAAATTACAAAATTGAAATCCGGTTCATTTCTGAAATTGTCTCGGGGCAATGGCGGTGCAGTAATTTATTGTTCTTTTAAATAAGTTTAATCATATTTGGCGATATCAATGGGATTTGATGAAGATAAACACCAAATTGAAGAGTTTTTTAATGGTAAGTTTCAGGTTAAAAAATTTTTAGGTGAAGGATCATTTTCAAAGGTTTACCTTGTAAAACACAATTATTTAGATATATTAATGGCTATGAAAATTGTTAAAGAGCCATTAACAGTTTGCACCAATAAAAAG
>CADBPS010000027.1 GCA_902796575.1 uncultured Methanobrevibacter sp.
ACTCAATACGTAGCAGGATCCCCTGTTGGTAAAGACGTAGAAGAATCCATTAAATTATTAGGAGAAGTAATCGCAAGTTTCTAAACTTGCCATCTTTTCTTTTTTTATTTTACTTATTTTACTTTAAATCATAGCCCTGATGCAAATGAAGTTTGGCATTGGAATAATACCCTCACCAGATGTTAATAAGACCATTAATCAAGTAGAGTTAGCTGAAGATTCAGGTTTTGAATATGCTTGGATATCAGATACATACGATGGAAACATATTTAATACTGTAAGAAATTGTATTCTTGAAACAGAAAGCATAAAAGTTGGACCTGGAGTTACAAACCCATATACACAAACACCACAAAAAATAGCTGATGAAATATTGAGAATAGAAGACCTATCCCAAAACAGAACTATGTTAGGCATTGGTCCGGGAGATAAGGAGAAACTTCATCAGAAAAATATCCCCTGGACACAACCATACAATGAAATTGAAAGAGCAATCAACATAATTACTAATAAATTTAATCAAAATGTGAAAATACCAATATATCTTGAAGCACAAAGTCAGAAATTACTGAAATTGTCAAGACAAAATTTGGATGGGATTTTAGTCAATGCTTCATATCCTAAATATTATGAAAAATTAACAAAAAATTGGGATTTTGAAATTAATGCATATACCGCCACATCTGTTAATAATGATTCACAAGCTGCTATAAATGCGGCAAGAATAATTGTAACATTTATAATAGCTGGATCATCACCACAAGTATTAGAGAAACATAATGTAGCTCCATTACTCAGTAACAAAATTTATACAAATTTATGTGCTGGAAATTTTGGAGGATCAATCAGCTTGGTGAACAGGGATTTGATTGATAAATTTTCAGTATCCGGTACTCCAAGAGATATTATTTCAAAAATCGAAGAATTAAAAAATGTTGGTGTGAGTCAGTTTATAGCAGGTCCGCCTATCGGTAAAAATATTGAAGAATCAATTATATTATTTAAAGAAATAATATCCACATTTTAAATCTTAAATAATAATTTTTAATTATAGCAACACACCATACTATAATATGATGGAAATTGAGAATTTATGTTTAAGTGTTAGAAAAAGAGCTTTTGAAAGGAAAGCACCTAAAACTCCGGAGCATGTTGGTGCCAGTTGGTATAATGATGATTTAACTTATAATGGTGTTTCAAAGACATTGTTTATTATTTTACCCACCCCGGGCTGTGCATGGGCATTAGGTGATAGTGGCGGATGCACAATGTGCAGTTATGTTTCAGATTGTACATTGGAAAAAATTGATACTGAAACCATTATCCGAATATTCAACGACCACCTTTCACGATTCGATATTGAAAGTGAGGACAGGATAAGCGTCAAGCTGTTTGCATCAGGCAGTTTTTTAAATCCGTATGAACTCCCTATTGATGCACGTGATGAAATCCTGAAAATATTAGTGGGTATGGATAATGTCTGTGAGATTATTGTTGAATCAAGACCAGAATATGTTAAGGAAGATGTTTTGGATGATATTTTCAGCATTATTGGAGATAAGCTGTTTGAAGTAAGTATTGGACTTGAAACATATAATGATTATACCCGTTTAAACAAGATTAATAAAGGATTTACATCAAAGGATTTTGAAAAATCAGTTGAATTAATTAAAAGTTTAAGGGAGAATAAAGGATATAATATCAAGTCTAAGGCATACATCTTTGTTAAACCAATACTACTTGATGAAAAAGAATCCATAGATGAATCTATTGAAACTGCAAAATATTGTGAAATGATTGGTGTGGACAGAGTATCTTTTTGTCCTGCAACTATTCATGGAGGAACCCTTATTGAAAGACTATGGAGAAAGGGAGCATATCAGCCGCCATGGATTTGGAGCTGTATTGAAATTATAAATACTGTAAGAAAGGAAGTTAACATTCCCGCACTTCTTGATACTTCAGGATTTGGTTCCCGAAGGGGTCCGTACAATTGTAAAAAATGCAATAAAGAGTTGAAACATAAAATTATTGATTCAAATTTAACGCAAGACATTATCAGTTACGATTGTGAATGTAAAAACGACTGGTTGGCTGAAGTTAAAAATGCTGATATGAATCAGTCCAAAGTCAAAATAAAACATTTACCACTATATTAAATATTACAAAATTAAATAATAACTTATGGAGGATTTTAATGAAGAGTAAAATTGTTAGTATACTAGCTATAATTTTTGGAATAATGATTATTTCATTTCCAATTCTAGGAGTTGTTTCAACCGCTAGCATAATAGGACTGTCTATTTTATTTATATCAATTTTTGCAATGATTGTTGGAATCTCAATTATGGACTACAATACCTACGGGTCTATTGTGGATATAAGTTTGGGGGTTGTTCTTCTTATACTCAGTATCGGCCTGATTTTCAATCCGTCATTGTTTGGATTTTTAGCTGAAATCACACTTTATCTTTCCGGAATTGTTTTGATAATAGCAGGTATGATTTCATTAATTAATAATCGTAGCTCCAAATTTGGATTTTATATTGGAATTGCAGGAATCGTTCTTGGAGTATGTTACATTATTATCGGAACATATGTTAATAATCCCATTATATTGGGAACATTAATAGGCATATGGCTGATTATAAGTGGTGTTTTAAGATTAATAGGTTAAGTAACATCACATATTCTTTATTTGGTGTTAATATTGATATGTATTAGTGCAGATTTCGATCCAGTCCATAAAGGACATGAAAAACTGATTAGAGAAGCAGTTAAAATTGGAGATAACGAATCTAAAAAGGTTGTTGTTTACCTGAATAAAGGTTTTAGTGCAAATCATGCTCCATTTTTCATGGATTTTGATGCTAGAAAACAAATGGCACTGGCTTTAGGAGCTGATGAAGTTAAATCATTTGAAGGTCTCCATCACAGATTGATTTTATCATACAGCGTTCCAGTAAGACTGCAGCAGATGATAAATGATGGGGCAAGTGATTATATTACTTCAGCCAGCATTTCGGTTGATGAAATTTCAAAAAAGGCTGAAAAATTCATTGCAGAAGGAAATTTTCTTGGAATGCCGAAAAATTATACTAACAGAAATGAAATAAGATGGTATGCAATAAACGAATTTTTAGGTTCGAAATTAAACTTTCATATTGTTAAAGAGTTAAATAAGGACAAATACTCCGGTCGTTTAATCAGACAATCAATAATAGAAAATGATTATATTATTACTGATGAAATCAAATCATTACTGCCAAAATCATCAGTTGAAATTATTGAAGATGAGATATCAAAAAATAATGTTAATTTCTCCCGTGACTGGGACAGCATATATAAAACATTAAATACCTATTCACGGGGAAACCTTACAAAAATAGCTTATCTTAATGGAGAAACAATTAATCAGATTATTAAAAAAAGAGTTTATTCAAATCCAGAATCTGTTTGGGCAGCTTTTAGAAGGTCAAATTATGGTCCTGTAATGACCAGGCTTGCTATAAGTTCAATTGAAATGAATGTTACAAAAAGAGAAGTGATGGATTTGATGAAACACTATGAGTCACAGAATGTCATTCCAGAAATGCAAAAGACAAAGCAGGTAATCAACAGGGCATGGTATGTGGCATCCAATGTTGACAAAATCGGTGCCCGCAAAGCCAATGAAGAGTTCAAGAAAGGCAATATTAATGTAAATGATGCTCCATTAGTTTTAAAAGCCGGACTAAATCTTACAAGATTTGAAACAAAAATAATGAAGGAAGACCTTAATGCGGATTTGTATATCGATAAAAACAATAAAATATCCGTTCAGTTAAAAAGTAAAGGTAAAAAAATAAAAACAAACCTGAGACTGCCTGCACGTGAAGTGACATATTTAAGATATATCATGGATTCCCATTTTATTCCGGTTCAGGGCACCAGTAAAAAAACAAAAAAAGGTTATGTGATTGAAATCACAATCGGCTGAGCTTTTCATGTGCTGCTTTAACCATAATTAAATCATCATCAAAATAGCTGATTATTTCTTCAAGCTCATCTTTTTTCCTTTTGCTTGCATTCAGTGTATTGTTTATTCTTGAAAGAGATTTTTCTTTAAAATCATCACCTTCAGTCAATGACAATATGTCAAAAAATTCTTCATCAAGGCAATATTTTCTAGCCAGATTAGTGCATTCAATCAGCAGTGCTGAAAGTGATTTGGTGTATGTGCTTCTAAGCAGCTTTAATTTCGATGCATCACCTATGTTATTTGAAATAATGTTAACCTTTAAAAAATCGTTTAAAAATAATAAATCACCAGCTTTTTCACCTGCCAGATATAATATTGGATTTAGAGAGTCAATCTTGCCGATAATTGCCCCGTCAACGAAATTATCATATAACTGAGATATTTTAATTGATGTTTCAGGGGAAATATTATTTAAATCCAGATAAATTCCGCTGCAATAATCTTTGTATTTGTGAGCTACTTTAAGTGCTGATGACGGTGAGTTTAGAGATACTGTAATGTCTGATATTTCAACAGCTTCCTTGAATGTATCATAAACTTCAACATCCGATTTATTGATTAATTCAACTGTATTATCAGACCTGTTTTCTGCAGAAGTTATAATGTTAATGTTTTCGCCGTCAATAAGTTTTGAAAGATAAAATGCGACTTTTCCAAATCCTATAAATGCAATATTCATAGTCTCACTTACGGTTCCTTAATAGAAGCATGTCATGTATATTGACACCAATGTCTTTAGAAATTGTAGTGCATTTGGCACACAACAGGAAATAAACTTCTTTTTTAGACAGATTAATTTCGGTTAATCCCTCATAGTTTCCCATGCCTTTTGATATTATAAATTCGTGTCTGTTGAATATTACTCTAAATTCCTGTGAGATTTTACTGTCGACATATCCTACGGTTCCGGCACCTATCTCAACAATTTCTCCGAATTCATCCAATCCCGCATCAACTGCATCTTCCATACAGGCGTCATTTAAAATAGGCTCTGATTTAACTGCAATAGTTATATCAAGCCCGTATTCCTTTATTTTAGATAAAAGCAATCTGTCAAAAACTATTTCACCGGTATTGTCAACAAGATATAATACTTTATCATGTCTTTCAAGTGAATCTTCAAATTCCACAATATCTTTAACTGCCAGACTTTTATTTAATGCTTCCTTGATAAAATATTCTATATCATCATTTAATTTAAAGGCTCCAAAATCCAGAATATTGCCTACAATAGCTATTTTAACACGATTTTCTAAAGTGTCATTTTCATTGAGAATATTTTGAGCCAGAGGCAAATATTTTAATGCAATTTCATTGCCCAATTTCTTTTCGTTAATATATGGATCTCTGCATCCGGTTTTTTCTTTTATCAAATCATGAATAGCTGAACCGGTTTTATTTGAATTGGTATTTTTATCAAACCTTGTTGAGAGAAATTTAAAAATATCTGAGGTTAATTCCATTTTTAAATCTTCATCATCTGTTGATAAGTCCATTGCTTCTTTGGCCTGTCTTAAAAAACATGCCCCACATTCATATCTAATTTTCAAATCTAACCACCGTATATTATTTGAACCAGCTGTATTTCATCATCATCATTTATGACTGTATCTTCTATTACAAGTTCTCCATTCTGTTTGGATACTATTGTCTGTGAGGATAAACCCAGTTCAGATAATAAGTCATTTATTGTATAATTATCATTTGGGATTTCCCTTGTTTCTTCATTGTTTTTGTATTTTAATTTGAATGTCATCATATCACCTTTATTTCAATTCTTCTAAAAATGAACAGGCCTTGCACAATCTGTTGGCCGACGGTTCCCCGCATTTTTCACATCTTTTTTTAGGATAGTCCTTCTTAAAATCATTTTTAACAGCTTTTTTTATTTTATCATATCCTCTAAGAGTTGAGTATTTGATTGTGGGATGGGCCTGGTTAAGCTGGTTTAGAATTTCTGAAATTTCACCTCGAAATGACTGCTGTGCATAGGGACAGCTTGCAAAGTGAACTTCAAGTTCTTTTGCAACAACATATAAACCGATTTCCCTTTCCGGAATTTCCCTTAATGGTTTTATTTTAACTGTGAACTCTTCTGCATCTGATTCTGTTTTTGCTCCGAGTTTAGTTAAATTATCAGTATTCCCTTCAAGATAATTCATTAATATTGCCTGAACTTCATCATCAAGGTTGTGACCGGTTGCTATTTTTGTTGCATTCATTTCCCGTGCAGCCCGGTTTATAAGGGTTCTTCTAAAAACACCGCAGTATGAACATGACCCTTTATGATTAGGTTTTTCCATAATCTCATCTAATGTTATTCCAAAGTTTTCCTTCATGGAAAATATCATGTATTCAATGCCCAGTCTTTCGGCATGCCTGACTGCAATATCAATTCCGTCCTGTCTGTAGTTATCAATTCCTTCATCAATTATTACAGCGCAGATATCAATAATACGTCTTGTTCTGAAAGTATTTAGAATTTCTAATGTTGTTACACTGTCTTTACCGCCGGATAATGCAACAAGAACTTTATCTCCTTTATCCAATAGCTTTTCTTTTTTTATAGTTTTGATGACCTTTTTTTCGATTGACTCAATAAAGCAGTCTTTACATAAGTACTGGCCTGACTGTTCTTTTTTTATAATGATTTTAGGATTGCCGCATTTGGTGCAGTTCATTCTTTTTCACCTACATCTGTTCAACGAATTGGGCTAACTGGTTTAGAGTATTTACTTCAAAAACATGTGCTCCGGCATCTTCATAAAGCGAAACACAGCTGTCAACAATATCCCATTTATTTCTATCTTCAGGATTTAGAATAACAACTTTTTTAGAGTCCTGAACCATCTGTTCGACAATGTCCACACTTGCAGGAATACCTTCAACTTTTGGCCCTGCCCAGTCTCTGCAGTCTGAAAGTATTATGATATAGGATTTATTGCTGATATTTGCTTTTTCCTGAAACTGCTTAAATGCAGAATACATATCTGAAGTTCCATGAACCATCATATTTTTAACCCTTAAATCTTTAACTTTGACAAATGAATCTATTAAATATTCTTCCTTTAAAGCTTCAGTTGTTTCAATAACTCTATTATCAAACTCAAATGTTCTGGAATGCTTAAAAGCTGTCTGTGCAGAAAACATCAGCATGAAAAACCAGCTGCTGATCCATTCGCATGACCCGCTGATATCATTTAAAAAAAGGTGTTCATTTTTGTGTGGCCTTGGTTTGGCTTTGACCAGTTCAATTGGAACACCACCATACTTTAAATTGGCCCTTATTGTTTTTCTCATATCAATTTTATTGGAAGAAGATCGGAAATTACGTCTTGAACGTTTATTAGCAATTCTTCTACCTAATCTTTGACAGATTTCAAGCATTCTTGGATCAAAACGATTAAGCTTGGTTAAATCTTTGTTCATCAGCTCCCCATCACGTTCCAGTTCTTTGACTTCATCAAGCAGTGGCTGGCCGGACAGCATTTTCAGTTTTTCATTGTTAATCTTTTCCTTATTGATTTTGGAAAAATGATCAGTATTCTTTTTGATAATATATTTATTTGATTTGGGACCGGTTCCCCTATAAGCATCACTTTTCTGCTGAATTTCTTCTAATTCAGTGGGTTTTTGTTCTTTTTTAAAAATCTCTTCGAAAACCTTGTTGAATTTGGGAATATCATATTTGTCTTTAACATAAACTGATCTGAGAGCAGTTCTAAGCAAATCCCTGTCGGATTCACCTAACTGCATATAAACTTCACTTGCAGAATAAGTGCTTCTGATACTGACGGGCAGCCCTACTTCACGCAGCTGATTTGATAAATTGGCTATTTTGGAAATCATATTAATATTTCTTATCTAAAACATCTTTGATAACACGTTTTTTATCACTTTCAGTTTTAATAGCTACTCCAATACTCTCTTTCATAGCTTCACTGGTGTTTCTTGTTTTCAGATTTGAAACTGATTTAACCCAGTCCACAGTTCCCCTTACAGAAGGTTTTTTCAGCAGATTCAGATTTCTGATATCATGGACTATTTTAACTATCTTTGATACAGTTTCATCCTCTGCATCCGGAATCTTTGATTTGACAATTTGGATTTCCCTTTCAACACTCGGGTATGGAATATAGAGAAAGAGACACCTGTCCTTTGTTTCATCAAGAAGTGATCTTTGAGAGTTTGAAGTTAGAATAACTATTAAATCATTCTCCAACTGGAAAGTTCCCAAATCATTTATGGTGATTTCCTGCTCGCCAAGAGCCTGAAGCAGAAAGCTTTCAACTTCCTCATCAGCCTTATCGATTTCATCAATAAGCAATACAGAATCCTTTTTATTTAAAAAAGCATTGAGAAGAGATCTTCGTATGAAATATTCCTCTTCGAAAATTGTATCTTTAAAATTTTCACTGTTTTTTGATGCTTCCAGATGAAGCAGCTGCTTTTGATAATTCCATTCTCCAACAATCTGTTCAAAGGTAATTCCTTCATAACACTGTATTCTAAAAAAATCCCTGTCAAATGCTTTTGCAATAACCTTGGCCAATTCAGTTTTACCTACACCCGGAGGCCCTTCAATCAGCATCGGTTTGTTCAGCAGAAATGATAAAAATAATGTAGTTGAAATTTCCTTGTTAGAAACATAATTTTCGTTTAAAAGATATTTATCAATATCTTTGATTGATAATTCTTCACTTTGCAAAGTCAAACCCCATATCAGTTAATTAATATAATTTTATAGTAAATTCAATTTAAAGTTTATCATATAGGCTTGTTAATTTTTAAACTGGTCAGGATTTTTAAACAGTTCAAAATCCTGAACATAATTTTTACCGGTAATCATTGCAATTTCAGCCTTTTGAAGTTCGCTTCCAAGATAAGCAGCATGTTCCATACGTGTGACCAGACCCTTTTTGATAATTTCCTCATAGATTTCCTTTGCGGATTTTCCCTTAATCACCAAATCCGGCCGGTTTTTCTTGAAATGAGTTGCAACAATATTACTTTCGCCGACGGTTGTTCCGTATTCCACAGTTATTTTAAAGCTTCCCGCCTTATCACGAATAAATTTTAACGGCTCTGAAAGTTTGGACTGAGGTACTCCGTCAACAGAATTTTTAATTACATCGCTTCTTTTATGCTTATCCTTAAATGCAACCATGTTTATTCCCAAATCCTTCGGTATTGATTTTCTGTGCTTTGCAAGAAACATCATCTTCGATGCTGTTGCAAGCTCATAAACACTTCCCCTGGTTTTTCCGCTTTCTTCAGGAGTGAAGAGTATACTGACACCTAATTCCATTCCAATTCCGGCAAGAAGAACATTTACACCTCCCGAGTCAACATCCATCAGCTCAGTTACATTGCCTACACCGAAAAACATTGGTGCCTTGTTTGTTTTATGAAAATCTCGGCATGCAATAATTGATTCCACAATACTTGAACTGTTAACAGGATCCAGTATCAAATCGGCAACATATGTTATGCCTTCAGTATCCTTAATCAGATCATGCATCATCTCGACTCTTTCTTCAGGTGTTTTCGGAGATATTCCTTCAGTAAAATTAGTTGGAAGCAGTACTGCAGGAATATTTTTTTCCTTTAATAAAGCTGCCACTTTGGACTGGTTACCCAAATCCAAACTTAAAACAAAATCAATGCCGTTTTCAGCGGCAGTTTTAATTTCTTCTGCATTTAGTGTATCAATGCTTAGTGGCCTGTCGCCTACAATCGGCCTTAAAGTATTTATCAAATCGGGAATTTTATCTGAGAAGTCTTCACCTGCAGCCATTCCAATATCAATCATGTCCGCTCCGCAGTCAACAAAATACTGGCATTTATTAATCAGCTCTTCTTTTGACAAAAATGGAGCATTTGCTATTTCAGCCAGTACTCTCATTGGAAAGTCTTCACCTACAGGCAGTTTTCCAATCATAATGTTGTTTGGCTTTGAAATCAGTTTTTTGATGTTGTCTTCATCATTTTCAAAATCTTCAATTATTTTAAATGCTTTTTTTCTTTTTTTTTCTTCAATAAGCTTATCTGCAGGTTTATTTTCGGATAACTGTATATTTTCAATAAGATTTAACACCATTGCCAAATCCGCACCGTCAGTTGAACCTTTAAACGTGGGAATTCCTAGTTCTTTTGTTATTTCATGGGTGCCTTTTTTGATTAACCCCGGAACCAGTATCAAATCAATTTCTGTCAGCTGTTTTGAAAAATGTGTTTTAACTTCATTAATTATCATTTTAGGAGTTAAAAATGCTGCAACCTGAGTATCTGCAACATGAACAATGACATCATTATCCGTATCTTTTACAACATTTTTTATGAGCGGATATGCTAAATCTCCAGTAATAATTAGAACTTTCATAATCAATTCCCCTATAAACACTATTGATATTTAATAATATATTAAATCTTTGAAAAAGAAATAATAATGTATAATAATCAAATAGAGTTAAATCATTTAAAGAATGATTGTTTTTATTAATAGCAAATTATTAAATAAACTTCATTATATTATACTACTTTTAATTGGAAATCAATCAAAAATATTGATAAATATAAAAATATAACATAAGATTTATATATTTTAGAATTTATAATGATTATACATGATAAATAATATGGAGGAAATTTAATGATTGAAATTCGTTTTCATGGAAGGGGCGGACAAGGTTCTGTAACAGCTGCAGAGATTTTGGCTAAAGCAGCTTTCAAAGATGGAAAATATGTTCAGTCTTTTCCATTTTTTGGAGTTGAACGTAGGGGAGCTCCAGTCATGGCTTTTACAAGAATTGATGAAAAGCCAATAGAAATAAGATACCAAGTATACAATCCGGATTATGTACTGGTTCTTGACGATGGATTGATGAGTGTAGTAGATGTATTTTCAGGAATAAAGGACAATACCGAAGTTATTATAAATATTCCAGAAGAATTTAAAGGATCTGGACAGCATAAGGTTTACAGTATAGATGCTACTGGAATTGCATTGGAATTACTAGGTAGAAATATTGTTAACACAATAATACTAGGATATTTTGCCAAAAAAACTGGTATCGTAAGTATTGATTCACTCATAGAAGTAATTAAAGAAACATTCCCTGGCAAAATTGGAGAGTTAAATGCTGAAGCTACTAAAAAAGCTTATGAAATGGGATAAAAAGGTGAGATGAATGGTAACAGTAGGATGTGTAATTAAAACACCTGGAAGTAGTAAAAGAAATAAAACTGGAAGTTGGAGGACATTCAAACCAGTACTAGACAAGGAAAAATGTATTGACTGCAACAATTGTATTATATTCTGTCCGGATTCCAGTGTAAACAAACAACATGAGATAGATTACGATTATTGTAAAGGATGCGGAATTTGTGCACACGAATGTCCATCTGATGCAATTGAAATGGTAAAAGAATAAAAAGGAAGTGATTAGATGACTAGAGAAGTTATGACAGCAAATAAGGCAGTTGCTGAAGCTGCCAGATTAGCTAAACCACAAGTTATTCCTGTTTATCCAATTACGCCACAGACAACAATTTCAGAGTATCTTGCACAATATGTAGCTGATAAAAAAATAGATGCAAATTATGTAAAAGTAGAATCAGAACACAGTGCAATAAGTGCAGCAGTTGGAGCAAGCAGTGCAGGAGTAAGAGTATTCACTGCAACATCATCTCAGGGATTAATGTTAATGCATGAAATATTGTTTGCAGCAGCAGGTATGAGAACACCATTTGTATTGGCCGATGCAAATAGGGCAATATCCGCACCGTTAAATATTTGGAATGATCAGCAAGATTCAATAGCACAAAGAGATGCAGGATGGTTGCAGATATATGTTGAAAATGCACAGGAAGCATTGGATACAACATTAATGGCATACAAAGTTTCTGAAAATTCAGATGTATTACTCCCGTCAATGGTATGTTTAGACGGATTCATATTAACTCACACTGTAGAACCTGTGGAAATCCCAGACCAGGAAACGGTTGATAAATTCTTACCTCCATATGTCCCAGAACATGCATATTTAGATCCAAAAGATCCAATGTCAATAGGAAACCTGGCAGATCCGGATTATTATTTGGAAGCAAGACATGATATGCAGATAGCTATGGAAAATTCAATTGAAGTAATAGAGAAAACTTGCAATGAATTTGCAGAAATATTTGGAAGAAAATATGGATTAATTGATGCATACAAGACAGAGGATGCTGAAATTATTTTCGTAGCAATGGGATCAATCTGCAGTACAATAAGAGTAATTGTAAATCAGTTAAGAGAACAAGGTGAAAAAGTAGGTCTGCTTAAAATCAGAGCTTACAGACCATTCCCTGTTGAAGCCATAACTGAAGTTGTCAAAAACTGTGAAAAACTGGCTATTGTCGATAAAAATATTTCATTTGGAATTGGAGGCGCATTATATGCAGATATGAAAGCAAAAATCGACAAAGAAACATACGGTTTTATCGCAGGTTTAGGTGGAAGGGATATTACGCCTGAAGCTATTTTAGAAATGTATGAAAAAACTAAAAATCCAGTTAAAGAAGTTACCTGGATTGGACTCAAGGAGGAATAGATATGGATATACCTGATAAAAATTTATTATCCCCTGGACACAGAGGATGTGCCGGATGTGGAGCATCAATTGCAGTTAAATTAGCTCTTAATGCATTAGGTGAAAACACCGTAGCTATTTCTGCAACAGGATGTCTTGAAGTTATGACAACACCATACCCTGAAACTGCATGGGAAGTTCCCTTTATCCATGTAGCATTTGAAAATTCAGGTGCTGTTGCATCAGGTGTTGAAGCAGCATTAAGAATACAAGGTAAAAATGATGTTAATGTTGTTGCATTTGGTGGTGACGGAGGAACAGTTGATATTGGATTACAATCCCTTTCAGGAGCAATGGAAAGAGGACATAACCTGACATACATTTGTTATGATAATGAAGCATACATGAATACAGGTATTCAAAGAAGTGGTGCAACACCATTCGGTGCTACAACAACCACATCTCCTCAAGGTATCAACAGTTTTGGAGAAGACAAACCAAAAAAAGATATGCCTATGATTATGGCAGCACATGGAATTCCTTATGTAGCTACTGCATCAGTTGCATACCCTGAAGACTTTGTCAACAAAGTTAAAAAAGCAGCTTCAATAAATGGAGCATCATACATCCATTTACAGCAACCATGTACTACAGGATGGGGATTCGATGCATCAAGAACAATAGAAATGGGAAGATTGGCTGTCGAAACCGGTTCATGGATATTATATGAAATCGAAAATGGAAAATTCAATATTACTTTCACACCAGAAGAAAGAAAACCAGTGATTAAATACTTGTCACAGCAAAAAAGATTCAGACACTTGCAGGAAGAAGAAATAACAAAAATCCAAAAATATGTTGATGCTCAGTGTGAAGAATTAGGACTATAAGGAGGCGAACTATGGAAAAAATTTCCGTAAACAGTAATATGTGTGACGGATGTCTTAACTGTGAAAAAATGTGTGCATCTGTCCATACTGCATCTAGAATTAAAATCATAGAACATAATTCCTCCCATTATGGTATTGTATGTCAACACTGTGAAAGTGCTCCATGTATTAGAATCTGTCCTACAGATGCAATAAGTGATGAGAAAGTTGATGCCACAAAATGTATAGGATGTGGATTATGTGTAATGGTATGTCCGTTTGGTGCAATGACATTTACAGCAAGTGTTGCTGAAAAATGTGATTTATGTAATGACCGGGTTGAAGGACCTGCTTGTATTAAATCATGTACCAAAAGAGCCATCACTATCGTAGATCCCGCTAAAATCAAAGCCAAAAATCAGGAAAAATACCTGGCAAAACTGGCTGGTGTTTACGAGCCAAACGATAAAAAAGGCGGATTTGTACATATTATTACAAGTCAAGCAAGAGCAAGACTTGCTTTGGAATGATAGAAATTCTATGAAATGTTTAAACTGTAAAATATGTGAAGACAACTGTCAACTTGAAAAAGTTGACATTCCTTCATTATTTTGTATGAACTGCCAGCCATCAGAAGCACCATGTTTAAAAGAATGTCCAAATAATGCTATTGAAGTATTGGGCGGAGCTATTACCATTAACCAAGAGAAATGTGATAAATGCAAGAAATGTGAAAGTGTTTGTCCAATTTCCGCAATCAAAATTTAACATTAATATTTATAATATTTTAAAATTAAACATAATAATTAAATCAAATTATAAAGGGTTTTAAATTGATTAATGAAGATACTATTAAAAACAAGGTTTATGAATTATACAAGCAGTCGGTAATTGTTCTTGGTGAAGATGTAAAAAAATCACTTGAAGACGCACTTAAATGTGAAGAACATGAACTAGCTAAGTTAAATATTGAGTCTATCTTGAAGAATATTAAAATAGCTGAAGAAAAAGGCATTCCGATGTGCCAGGATACAGGCCTGCCAGTTGTTTTTGTCAAATTAGGTAAAGTTGAAGTTGAAAACCTGCAGAAAGCTATTGAAGAGGGAATAAAAAAGGCAACGGAAGAAATACCTATTCGGCCAAACATCGTAGATCCAATATCCAGACAAAATACTAATAACAACGTTGGAAAGTACATTCCTCCAATTGATATTGAATTAATAGATGAAGATTATATTGAAATAACAATATTGCCTAAAGGATTCGGATCTGAAAACAACAATTCATTAAAAATGGCATTACCTGCAGAAGGTGTTGAAGGAATAAAAAAATTCGTAGTTGAATCCGTTCTTAAAGCAAAAGGAAAACCATGCCCTCCAACAGTTATCGGAGTTGGAATTGGCGGAACATCAGATTTATGTTTAAAACTAGGTAAAAAAGCATTGCTTGGAAAAGTAGGTGAGAGAAATCCGGATCCTGAAATAGCTAAATTGGAAAAAGAAATATTGGAAGAAATAAATGCTTCAGGAATCGGACCAATGGGACTTGGGGGAAAAACCACAACATTAGATGTTAAAATATTAAAAGCGCATACCCATACCGCAGGACTGCCTGTCGGAGTCTGCATTCAATGCTGGGCCAACAGACATGCGACCGGGAGAATCTACGATAATCAATAATTATTCCCTAAAAGCACGAGGAGTTGTAGGACGAGGAATATTTTCATGAAATTCCATTGAAATATCCATAATTTCAACAGAAATATCTCCAATTCTTTCAAATGCTTTTATAACCCTAAACAAATAAATAAAATAATTTGATCTTTCTTTCTCATCAAATGAATTTTCAGCCATTTGAGTTGCAATTAAATTAATGGATTTAGACTGAAGAATATGAATGGAATCTTCCAAATCCATTATATCAGATTTGAGTTCTGTTCTGCCTTCTAAAAAAGCAAACATAGATAACCGAATCATTTTTTGAGCAGTTTTATACATTTTTTTCAGTTTTTTAAGAATGGATTCATTAACCTCATAACGGTCATTTATAACAAACTTTGCAATATGGCCACAGTAATCACCGATACGTTCCAAATCATTGGCAACTTCATTGTATAAAACAGATTTTGAGAATTCATAGTGCTGATTAATACTTGCAATAGTTTCAACGGAAGTTCTTATTTTTTCAACCATATTGTTAGTAGTATAATCCATTTCCAAAGCGTTCTTAGCCATTTCCTCATCATATTCAAGAATTGCATTAAATGAAGTTTCAAGCTGAGAATGAACATGTTTAGACATGTTTGACAGCATTTCATTAATTAATGCATTGCCTAAAACATTTTTTGAATTTGTATATTCCCCTAAAGACTCTGCTACCCTTTCATAACTTTTTAAATCAATCATGTATGCTCTTTTAATATCCCCTTCTTTAATTAAGGGTTGTATTAACTGAGTAACATATCTTCGGGAAATACCCAAACGCTGTGCAATCTCATCCTGAGTAGATGGATTTTCATACAATATTAAATCCAGAATATCCTTTAATGTCTTATTTTTCTTTGACATGGCACTCATTTCTTATAATCATCAAGCAAATCATTGGATTCGAATCGAATATCATCAATCGATTCATTAATTTTAGGCTGGACAGGTTCCCCATAATGTGATTTTCTCGGCTGGACAGGTTCCCCATAATGTGATTTTCTCGGCTGGACAGGTTCCCCATAATGTGATTTTCTCGGCTGGACAGGTTCCCTATAATGTGATTTTCTTCTATTACTGCTGCGGACATTATTTCTTGGTTTGAAATATTTTTTGGTTCTGGAAGCTATATGCTCATGTTCTGAATCGTAACGATTTCTGTTGAAATTACGTTTTGGAGGTTCAACATTATCGTCGGCATTCATTATTGAATACAATACTGCATAAATAACATAACCTAAGAGCACAAGGGTAACAATAGCTATTGGAAAATTAAAGTAGTGTAAAACCTGATCGTAAAATAAAGAGAAAACTCCTCCAATATCGGAAAATCCTTTAAGTAAAAACAGGAACCCTACAAGCAAAACCACTAACCCATGGTATTTTTTAACAACCTTCCTCCTTAGTATAAAAGGATATAAACTCATAACAATGGATGAAATACCCAAAAGCCTATACAAATTACCTAATGCTAAATCCTGAACTGACAAATACGCATCTAAAAATAAATCAGGTAATATGCCCCATTCTGATAGAAATGCTAAAATCAGTAAAATCTGAATAACAAACATCACAATCAATGGAATCACATATGCAACATCACTCCAGACGTTGGTTGAGTTATTTGTACTTTGACCAGATTTATCATCAACAGCATCTGATAATATGCTTGAGAGAACATTATACAAAACGGAAGAAAATACTGATCCGATAATTGTTCCCTGATAACCTAAAATAGCAGTTGCCAAAGGAATAATTGTTGAAATACAAGCAATTAAAATCAATTTTGAATGACGCAAATTATCACCTAAAAAAATAAATCAATTAGTAAATGTGTTGGTCAACACATTTATCTTTTTGGAATATGAGTTTGAAATTAAACAATAGTTAATGCATTAGGCACACTTTTCAATATACTTTCCTTAACAGGTATCATTGTAGATGATGCAATGGAATAATCCGCATCCTTAGCTGCAGAAATATCATCTTCAGCAGGAATTACTGTAGCATTCAATGCATCCTGCAAGTTGTTTATAGTATTATCCAGTACCCATTTGTCAGGATCTGCAATAATAATTTCATCCACATGCTTATCCAATTCATTAGCTATTACCCAGGATATGAATCTTGCACCATGCAGTGAAACAGAACTTCCCTGAGCCAAATTTACAATATCTTCCAATGTATGTTTAACTTCAAGATTTTTATACATTCTGGAATTAACTAAAGTAGCCCAATGGGCATCACCAACATGATATGCACCAATTTTTCTAGGATATACATAATCAGGTCCTGCAATCTTAACTGCAGTAGTCAATGCCAGCAAATCATGTTTTTGAACAGGCAGTCCCCTGTTAGGGAACTCTTCATTGATAATTTGTATTATTCTTGGAAGACCAAACTTGCCTCTTCTTGCAGTTCCAGGTTCATACCCGCACATGTATCCATGGTGATTTTTAGGAAAACCAGTGATTACCATATTTAATCCTGATCTAAGACCTATTCTAACTTCATTTTCATATGCGCCATTTGTTGCAACAACTTTACCCGGAGATAAAATTCTGGCAGCTGCAATAGTTTTGGCGAAACTTTCAGTTGTATTTTCGCATCTGTTAAAAGGCCCGCCTTCAATGACACAGACATCAGCCCCTATTTCAATGGACTTTTCAAAACCGGTTATTACTTCATCATATCCGTCACCGACAAACATGATAGATTCTAAACCTTTATTATATTTTTTAGCTAAATTAGCAATATCAATAGCTTCAGATAAAGGTGCAGCATGTCCGTCACTTGTTTGTTCTGAAGTTACGTTTACCGCAACAGATGAAGATAATTTAACCCATTCATCTTTATCAGATTTCTGTTCCAGTTCCTTGTCAATTAATCTTTCATGTATCCTTCCACGAGGACATTCTATGAATGCAGGTCCTTTATTATAGCATTCGCCACCACATCCGCTAATATTTTTAGGAAGTCTCATGGCACCATTTATACCGAAATGATCCAAATCCAGAGGTACATCAACTATGTCATAGACCATCTGCATTACTTCGACTCCCCTCATTCCGAATTTTTCAGCTATGTCTGAAAATGCATAAGCACAAATATGAATCGGAGCACCAATCATATCCGCTAATCGGCAATTACCCAGCAAATCTTTTAGTTCCAAATCAGAAGCACAAGTTCCGGCAACCACTTCGGTCAAATCACAGCCTAATGGAAATCTTTTAAATTGCATCCCCAATTTCATCGTATCTTCCAATGAAAGCTCAGAAATTGCATCTACAACAGAAACTACATCTTTTTTTTCAATTTTGGACAATTCAATTGCTGCATTATCATCATGAACAGACTCTTTTACCAAGTCATACATATTATCTACCTCACTATGTAAATTAATAAGTGGAGAATATAGTATATAAATTTTGCTTTTATTAAAAAATAACAAAAAATGCCCTTAAAATAATACTTTCAATAAATTTATATAGTTAGTAATACTTAAATTAAATATGTTACTACTCGTCAGATTTCTGGCACAATATTATTTAAAAAAAAGGAATGAAGATAAATAATCCTTTATCCAATTAATAAAACTTTTTATTACGCCACATTTAAATAATAAGTAGTAAGTAAATAGTTTTTCTATTAATAGAAGAATTCAATAAAAACTAAACATATATATTTATTAAGGAGAATTAAAAAATGAAAGTAGCAATTTTAGGTGCAGGATGTTACAGAACTCATTCTGCAAGTGGTATTACCAACTTCTCAAGAGCTTGTGAAGTTGCAGAAGCAACTGGAAAAGAAAACATCTCAATGACTCACTCAACAATCGAAATGGGTGCTGAATTATTAGAATTAGCAGGTGTCGATGAAGTTGTTGTAGCTGATCCAGTATTTGACGGAGAATTTACTGTAGTAGATGACTTTGATTATGCTGAAGTAATTGCAGCTCACAAA
>CADBPS010000028.1 GCA_902796575.1 uncultured Methanobrevibacter sp.
CAAATAAAAATATAAAAAACTTTCTAAAATAAAAATATAACAGTGTTAACAAATAATCAATTTTTGCTTAAGTTTCTAGCAGTGCAACACTTTCTAACAAACAAATCAAGGAATTGAACCGGATGAACAGAACTTTCATTGGAGATAATGATTTATTCATGAGAAAAAATTATGCCTCAAATCATCATTTGATTTATGGATATTATTTTGAACATATTACAAAATTTTATACTGGTGTCGATATTTATAAATCTGATTTTTACCGAAATAGATTCTATCAGAGATGCAGTTATCCGAAATTAAAAGAATTACTTGATGAAATGCCAAAATATTATATTAATTCACTGAGAATAAATGCAAATAGGAGAATTAACCAATATTTTGGAGGGGATGAGAAATTTCTCGACACACTTAAACTTCCCTATGAACTAAAATACAGCAATCTGGATAAATGTGATATTTACTTTGGACTGACTAAAAAAATAGAATCCATAGAAAAAGAAAAACTTCTTTTAAACCTACTAAAAGTTGAAAAAAATCTGAAAAAAATCGCATTCCTCTTAAATATGAATGATGAAACAGTAGAAAGTATTGTGGAGAAAAACTCAATATTTTTTAAAAACGGAGATATTGATTTAAAAAAGATTGAAGATAACTGTAAAATTTGGGAAAATGATCTAATAATAGAAATAGCTAAAAGATCAACTAAATCTGTACCTGCAATTGATAATAATGTCAAACTTTTAGGATTGCCTCGAGAAGAACTTAAAGAATATTATGGCACTTCTTTTTCAAAAAACGGTGAGGAATATGAAATTAGAAAGGAGATTGTTGAAAAATTAATGGTTGATGCGCATTCCATTCAGAATATGAGTGAAATTTCCGGAATTGAAAAGTTCTATGTTGACATAATAGTTGATGATGAGAATTATAACAAGTTTCTAAGCAAATATTATGACAAATATGCTAATGAAGAGCTGATTAAATATACAAATGTCTAATGAAAGGGCATTTTAAACAATTCTAATATAATACAAAGGAAATGGGGTTAGCTTTGTAATTAAGTTCATCTATTCGCGGATTATTCAATAAAAAAAATCTTTCATTATGAATTAACATTTTGTATGGTATTGGGAAAATCTTAACTATTATACTCTCCCATTTTTTCTTCAAAATTAAAAGTCAGTTTTAAAAAATTAATCATAAAATGGTGAATATTTAAAATACTGGTGAAATATACTCCCATATTTCATCAAAATCAGTATCAACACCCAGTTTTTTGTATTCTCTAACAAGGGTATTAATATCTCGTTCAAGAAGTTCCTTTGAAATCGGATTGTCAAGAACAACAGACTGTGAAACATCGATTATTACAGGTGTTTCATTTTTATTTAATATATTATAATTTGATAGGTCCCCATGAACCAGTTTAGCTTCATTTACAAATTTTTTCACTTCAGCCAATAGCTTGCTGAAAAAATCATCAGGATTTTCCGGTTTCTGATTTTTCACCGGCTGGTAGGGATTGCCCTTTTCATCTCCAATAAATTCAAGGAGCAATACATTATTTAAACTGGTGTACGGTTCAGGAACGCTTACTCCTGCATCATATAATCTTTTAAGATTTTTGTATTCTTTTGTTACCCAGGAATTTATTATCTTTCGTTTATTTTTAGTTTTGATGTTGAATCTCGGATCACCGTTCAGATAGTAATTCATTTTCTTGAAATCTGAAGTTGCAATTCTGTAAATTTTAACGGCTGTGAATTTATTTTCTTTGTGAATGCCTGTAAGTACATTTGCCTCTTTGCCTGTACTTATAGCTCCGTTTAAAACATCAATATATCCCTGATTAGCAAGTTTATATAAAGTCTCTAAGGTTATTTTGTCAAATATTTCACTCCCTACTTTTCTGTCATCATTATCTTTCTTTCTTTTTCGGGAATGAATTTTCTGGTGTTTAGCATCAGCCTTAGCTACTTTTGAATCCATTAAAATCAGTAAAAATAGTGGAAGGGTTTGGTTACATTTTTAAGTAACCTTTTCTTTCAAGCCAGTTAGATTCTGTTTTGGTGTATCTCCAAATTACGTCTCCCTTTTCATCAGATTGGAAATCCCATGGTTTTACTAAAATGACATCTCCTTCACGAATCCAAATTCTTTTTTTCATTTTTCCAGGGATTCTAGTCATTCTTACAAAGCCATCCGCACATCTTACTTTCAATTTTCCGTGTCCCATGATTTGCTCGACTACTCCTGGAATTTCTCCTTTCTTAGGGGTTCTTACTCTCCTATATTCTTGTTGATTATTTTGATTTGATTTAGACAAAAACTCTCCTCCAAATTAATTTAAAATAGCTATCCTATCAACTATATTAACTATTTATATATTTATAAATAAAGTATATATATAATTTATTGGATTGTATGGAATAAGGTGTTTGAATGGGAACGGAATTTTTAAAAATAAAGGATTGTGAACAGGCACAGGATATCATTCAGCAATTGTTTGACAAATGCTGTTCTCCTCAAAATGAGGAAATTGACTGCAAAGATGCATATGGTAGGATTTTATTTAATGATGTTTATAGTCGTATTGATTTTCCTCCATTCGATAAAGCTTTAAAAGATGGTTTTGCCATTTTATCCGAGGATAGTTACGGTGCCAGTGAAGAATCACCTAAAACTCTTGAAATCATTGATTTTTTGGAAGCAGGTTCAACTACAGATAAATCTGTTGAGAAGGGTAAGTGCATTGAAATAAGCACTGGTGCTGCTATGCCTGATGGTGCTAATGCTGTTGTAATGGTTGAATACTGTGAAAAAAATGACGATAAAGTTAATTTATTTACCTCTGCTACACTATCACAGGATGTTGCCAAAAAGGGTTCAGATATTGAAAAGGGTAATCTGATTCTTGAAAAAGGGGATGTTTTAAACCCCGGAAGAATAGGTGTTTTATTGTCACAGGGCTTTAAAAGTATTGAAGTTTACAAAAAACCAACTGTGGGTATTATATCAACCGGAAATGAAATAACTCTTCAGGGAAATGATTTGGATTATGGTAAAATATATGATGTCAATGGAAATATGATTAAAGCTGATGCAGAATCCTGCGGCTGTGATGCTAATTTTTTAGGTATTGTCAAGGATGATTACAGTCAGGTCAGGCAGAAAATTCAGGAATCTCTTGAAGATGTAGATGTTCTTTTATGTTCTGGTGGTACTTCAGCAGGTCTTGGTGATGTTATAAAACATGTTATTGATGAGTTAGGCGAAGTTTACATTCATGGTATTTCAGTTCAGCCCGGAAAACCGACGATTGTAGGTGTTATTGATAATAAACTTATAATCGGATTGCCGGGAAATCCTGTATCTGCATTAATGATATTCAATGCATTTATATCTCAGCCATTATCAAAGCTGGCTGGTATTTCAAAAGAATTTGGAGTAAAAAAGACTTATGGTAAACTCACTCAGAGAGTTCACTCTCCTGTAGGGCGTATGCAATATCAGCTTGTAAAAATCGATGGTGAAGATGTTTATCCGATTTTTAAGGATTCCGGAGCTATTTTTTCACTGTCAACTGCTAACGGTTATGTGAAAGTGGAAAAATCTGTTGAGTTAATTGATGAAGGTGAAGAAGTAGAAGTGTTTTTATTTGATTAACTACAATCAATAATTATATAAAGGTGCTGACAATGGAAAGTGAAGTTAAAATAATTCCTGATGAAAAACTTGCGGTTATTAATTATAAAGGTCCGATTGAAGATTTGGGCATATTGATTTCTAAAATCATGGGGTGGGTTGAAGCAGAAGAAATTGAAGTATTATCCGAACCTTTTGTGGTATATTATTCTCCAAGACATGAGATTAATGATGGTGATGCTGTTTATGATGTAGGTATTGTTCTTAAGGATGATGAGGATGAAAAGGATGTTATCCGTGTAGTTGACATGCTAGAACATAAAGTATTATCCGGAATTCATGAAGGATCAAATGACAACATTATGGACACGTATGCCCAGTTGGTTGATGTTGCTCAAAAAAACAGTTATGATATTATAGGATCTCCAAAAGAAGTTTTAATTAAGAGTTTCCACAATTGTGATGATGAAAATGAGTTCATAACAGAAATACAGCTTCCAATTATTGAAATGTGAGGTTGAGAGTCATGTCAAAGGAAATTGATGTTGATGAAGAAATGTTAAGAATTTCGAGAAAAACAAGAGGCAATATTTTAAAATTAGAGATGAGCTTTGAAAATCAGTTAAAACAACTGGATTTGGATATTAAAAACTCAATGTCCGATAAAGAAAAGCTTTTTGACGATTCCAATAAGATAAGATCAGAATATGTGCAAACTGATTTTACAGATTCCTCTTTAGAAAGATACAGGGAAAAATTAAGAAAAATATGATTTTTTTTCTTTGTTAGATCCTTATTGTCATTTATTGGAGAGTGAAACTTGGAATTGTATTGTTTTTAGTGGTGCAGAGATTCATTTTAAATAAAGTAATAAAAAGATTTATAAAGTATTTTTATAAATAGATTAAGCGTCAAAGTAAAATGACGGTGATATTTATGAGTTTAGAAGATACAAAAGAAAAACTTGCTGTAAAGCTTGATGAAAGAAAAGTAAAGCATGAAGAAAAAAAAGCACAGGCTAAAATTAGACGTGAAGAGAAAAAATTAGACTTAAAAGAAGCATACACTGAGAAAAAGATATCTGCACATATTGAAAAAGCTATTAAGAAAATCTATAAAGTTGAAGATGATGCTGAAAATGACATTGCTAAGTTATTAGTTTCAGTCGATGAAGAAATTGCAGAAAATGAAGAAAAACCGATTGAACTTATTTTATTCAAAGCAGAAAATAAATTTGAAGAAATTCTATTATCTGCCTTACTGAAAATGCAGAAAGCCAAAAATGAATTAATCAAAAATCTCGAAAAGGATATGGAAAAAGTATCCGAATTAGTCTCTATTGAAGAAGATTTTTCAGATGTCAAAGACCAAATGGATGAAGTTTCAACTCTTTTAAATGAAAGAATTGACATTGAAAAAGAAACTTTAAACTTGAAAGCTAAAGAATAATTAATTTTTAAAGGAATTATTATTGAAATTCATTATTTCAATGATTTTTTCTTTTCACCTTTTAAATGTCCTGATTTAACACCAGCTGTTTTTTTTACATCTTTAACAGGCAAATCCATCATTTAATTAAATAGCTGTTTTTTTTACTTTACAGGTAATGGTGAGTGGAGTTTAAATAGCGACTAGTTAAATTTTAAAAATAATATTAAAAAAGGATTTACAATCCGATAACTTTTACTTCGTCTGCAAGAATTTTTGGAATAATAAATGATCCTTTTTGTTTAATATCTGATTTTAAAGCACAGCAATTTTTCATCATATCAAAGACATTGCCGGATATCATTGCTTTTTTTATGCTGTCCTTTACCTCACCATTTTCAATTGTGAATGCATTAGTTAATTCAACGGAAAAATCTCCCGAAATTGGATTAGCAGTATGTGCTCCCAATACACCTGTTGTTAAAACACCTGTATCAATTTCATCAATCGAAATCTCATTTTCAAAATCTAAAACCACATTTGACGGACTGACATTAGGTGTTGTCAGGTATGATAATCTGTATCCGTTTGATGTCGTCTCACAATCCGCCTTATTTGCAGTGTAAATATCGTATAAAAATGATTTCAAAATGCCTTTTTCAACAAGAACAGTTTCACGTGACGGACTTCCTTCACCGTCAGCTTTTGAACTCATCATTCCATTTTCAATCAGGGGATTATCTGTTATTGTAAGTCCAGAATCGGTTATTTCTTCGCCGATTTTATCATGAAGCACTGATCTTTTTCTTAAAGTGTTTTCTGCACTGAATGAGTTGATAAATGTTGAAAGCAGTCCTGAAGCAGCATAATAATCCAGAACAAGATTGCAGTCTCTTGTTTCAATTGATTTCGGATTAAGTGAATCATGGGCTAATTTACAAACATCATCAGTTAATTTTTCATATTCAATATCAAAATGCTTTGATGATTCATAATCATATGCTGTTGAGTATTCTCCATTTTTTTCAAGGTTCACAGACAATCCGCCACTGTAACCTGTGCTTTTATCATATATTGAAACACCATTTGAATTTAATATTAATTCTTCTCCCTTTGATGCTGAAAGACCGCATGTTGTTATTTCACATCTGTTTTCCTTTGTTCGTTCAATAATGTTTTCGAGAAATTCACAGTAATCCTCAACACTTAAATTATCATAGTTAGTATCAAAGTTTCCTTTAATCTCGGTTATTTTTTCTTCTTTTGAAAATTCCCAGTTTTCATCAATTTTATTCAGTTTTGAATTTTCCACTGCTTTTTTAGCGGTTTCCGGAATTTTGTCCAAATCTGAAGTGTATGCAAAACCCATCCTGTTATCTTTTATTATGCGAATTCCTATTCCTTTATCAATTTCTTTTTTTGCGAAATTCAAAACATCTTTTTGTGATTCAATTTCAATAGCTTCCACGTTTGCTATATAAATTTCCCATTCTTCAGATATTTTCTCAACTTCTTTTGTGCATCTGTCTGCTATTTCATATATCATTTTTATTCATCCCAATACAAATTTCTCAACTGCTTCCTTTACTCCATCACCATATTTGTTTTCACATGCGTATGTGCTTATTTCTTTTAATGATTCATCTGCATTTCCAACAGCTATTTTAACGCCGCATTCCCTCAGGAAATCTTCATCATTTTCACTGTCTCCAATACCCATTACATAATCCATATTAATGTTGTTTTTTTCGCATAATAGTCTAAGTGATGTCCCCTTATTGATTCTTTTGTCTGTAACATGAATTGCAAATCCGCTGTCATACAGTTCCAGTTCATCCCCATATTCGTAGTCTTTCAGGGCATTTTCAATGATTTCACGTTCAATTGTTTTGTAAAACACTATTTCGGTCTGGCGATAAATGTTGTCATGTGATGCATGCCTTGCATAATCATCACCCAGTTTTTCCTGCAGGTGTCTCTCTGCACCTTCAATGTATTCTCTTTTGATTAATATTTTAACATTATTGTTGTTATATCCTTCCTTAAATATTATTCCTCCATTTTCACCAACAAATCCTCCGCTGCATCCGATTAACACTTCTGTGGCATATGCATAATTGGCAACATTTCCCGTAACAATTATTGTCGGTATGCCCATATCCTCTGCTTTTCTGAGGGATTCTATTGCAGATATGCAGATTCTCCTTTTAGCGTCAGTTATTGTTCCGTCAATATCAACGGCTATTGCTTCGATTTTCATGATTCAGCCTCTGGAGTATCTGTGTGCAATGTTACATGTCCCTTCTTTACTTACCATACATGCCCCTATAGGGTGAAGAGGATTGCATTCATTTCTAAACAGTTTGCAGTCTTCCGGTCTTGCAAGACCTCTTAAAATCGGTCCGCAGATACATCCTTTAGGAGCTTCTTTTACATCCTTAACTTCAATATCATATTTTTCACGGGCATTGTATGCGCTGAATTCATCTTTTATTTCAAGTATTGAATCAGGTATTTTTGGAAATCCTCTCCATTCCCTGCTTTCAATATCAAATACCTGTTCGATCATATCTACAGCTATTGTGTTTCCTTCTTCTCTTACTGCCCGTCTGTATTCATTTTCTATTTTTGGTGTTTCATTGTGAATTTGTCTTAAAATCATATAAACTGACATCAGAATATCCAATGGATTGAATCCTGCAACGGCCTGTGGTATATTATAATCTTTTGAGAAGTATTCAAAGGGTTTTGTTCCAATAATGGTACAGACATGTCCCGGCTGAATCAGTGCATTCAGGCTGGTCTGTCCCGAATTAATTAAAAAGTCAATTGCAGGAGGTATTAGTCTGTGACATGACAGTATTGAGAAATTTTCAGGAGGTTTTGATAATATTTCAGCAGCTGTTGTCGGTGCGGTTGTTTCAAATCCTGCTGCCATAAATACAACATCATTATCTTCTTTTTCAGCTATTTCAATAGCTTTATTAATACCGTATACAATTCGCACATCTCCCCCTTCAGCCTTTGCATCTGCAAGAGATTTTTCAGAACCCGGAACCCTCAGCATATCTCCAAAGGTTGTAATTGTGACTCCCTTTTCAATCAGTTCCAGACATTCATCTATTTCACGTGACGGAACTACACAGACCGGACAGCCTGGTCCTGCTACGATTTCCACTTCTTCAGGCAATAAACTTCTAATTCCATTTTCCATTATTGTATGTTCATGTGAACCGCACACATGCATTATTTTTACCGGTGTGGCCAGTTCATTGATTTTATCCAAAAGTTCCTTTGACATATTCTTCATGATTAACACCAAGTTTAATTTCGTATAAGTAAATATTATACATCTTATCTTATAATGTTTAAGAATGATTTTGTTTTGATTTAAACACAATCTTTGAAAAAATATAATAAATAAAAAATAACTATATAATATTATATAGTACATTTTTATGATTTAAAAAAATGATAGGATAATCTAGTATGCTTGATAATAATAAAATTTTAGTAGTTATTCCGGCAAGAGGGGGTTCTAAAGGAATTCCTCGAAAAAACATTCGTCTGCTTGCTGATAAACCATTGATTTCTTATGCTATTGATTTGGCCAAGTCTTCTTCTTATGTTGATGATGTTGTAGTATCTACAGAAGATTCTGAAATTGCCTTGATTGCAGAGAAGTTCGGGGCAAGTGTAATATCAAGGTCAAAAGATTTGGCGGGGGACAGAATTCCTTTGGATCCTGTAGTATTTGACGCTACGGTTCAAAAAGAAAAACAGGCTTTTGATGAATATGATATTGTTATCACAATCCAGCCGACTTCTCCGCTTTTGAAAACAAAAACTCTTGATAAGGCCATTGAGAAATTTGAGGATTTCAATGTTGACACAGTCATATCTGTCGTGGATGACAGGCATTTAAGCTGGGGTTACAATGAAGAGGAAGGTAAATATTATCCTCTTTTTTCCGAAAGGCTTAACAGACAGTATCTTCCAAAAAATTTCCGTGAAACCGGCAGTATCTTCGCTACAAGGCGTAATTTCTTAACTCCAAATTCCAGAATAGGCAACAATGTTGATTTGATTGAAATATCCCGTGAGGAAAGTGTTGATATAGACAGTTATGATGACTGGTGGGTAGCTGAACATTACATTAACAAGAAAAAAATAGCTATTATTGTAAATGCCTATGAAGAAATCGGCACAGGCCATATCTACAGGTGCATTTCCCTGGCATCTAAATTGCTGATTGACGATGTGCTGTTTCTGGTTGACGGCAATCATCAGTTGGGTGTGGATATTATTAACAGTTTCAATTATCCATTTAAAGTTTATAATGGTGTGGATGATTTATTTAATATATTAAAAGAGTACGGTCCTCAAATTGTCATTAATGATGTTTTGGATACTTCCAGAGAATATATTAACCGTCAAAAAGAGGAAGGTTACTTTATAATTAACTTTGAAGATGTGGGTCCTGGATGTGAAGATGCAAATCTTGTCTTTGATGCATTGTATGAGCATGACGGAGGATTTGGAAATATTTTCACAGGCCACAAGTATTACATACTTAAAGATGAATTCTATTTCCAGCCGTCCAAAATCATCAATCCTGAAGTCAATAATGTCCTTTTAACGTTCGGTGGAACTGATCCTAATAATTTCACAGAAAAAGTACTTGAAGCTATTATGGATATTGGCTTTCCTGGAAGAATAGATATTATCCTGGGATTCGGCTATCCTAATAAAGAGGAATTAATTGAGAAATACGAAATATATCCTAATGTTCAAATATATACTAATGTTAATAATATAAGTGATTTCATGCTTAAAGCTGACATTGTTTTCACATCAGCTGGCAGAACTATGTATGAAGTCTGCGCTGTCGGAACGCCGTGTATCTGTATCTGCCAGAACGGCCGTGAACAGACTCATTCCTTCGGTTCATCCAAAAACGGATTCATCAATATGGGTCTTGGTGAAGCATTATCCCATGATGATATTAAAAATCAGTTTGAAATAGTATGGAAGGATTATGAATTAAGGAAAAACATGAGCGGACTTATGAATAATATTGACTTAAAGCATGGTTTTGAAAACATCTGGGCTATTGTTGAGGAAAAATACTGGGCAGATAAATTCAGTAAAAAAGGTGCGTAAAATGAATATATTTTATAAAAAACCGTTTTTAATAGGAGAAATTGGAGTTAACTTTTATGATATTGCAGAAAAGGAAAATATCTCAGATATTGAAGCTGCAAAATTAATGATTCGTGAAGCAAAAGAATGTGGAATTGATGCTGTTAAGTTTCAGTCATACAAGGCAGAAACAATCGCTTCCAAAAACTCTCCTGCCTACTGGGATTTATCTGAAGAACCGACAACCTCTCAGTTTGAACTTTTTAAAAAATTCGACAAATTCGGCAAAGATGAATATGCACAATTAGCCGAATACTGCCGGGAAGTTGGAATATTATTTTTGTCAACACCATTTGACTTTGAATCTGCTGATTATCTTGATGATTTAATGAGCGTCTATAAAATATCATCCTCTGATTTAACAAACACTCCATTTATACAATACATTGCAGGTAAAAACAAACCTATTTTATTGTCAACAGGAGCATCTACATTAAATGAAATACACCAGGCCGTCAATGCAATTGAAGAAGTATCGGCCGTTAAAATAGCTATTATGCACTGTGTTCTATCCTATCCTACAGAATATGAGGATGCCAATTTATTGATGATTAATGATTTAAAGGAAAATTTCCCCGAATACGAAATCGGATACTCTGACCACACCCGACCGGATGAAAACATGATGGTTTTAACAACTGCATTTAACTATGGTGCTGATATCATTGAAAAACACTTCACACTTGATAAAACTCTTAAAGGCAATGACCACTATCATGCAATGGATCCTGAGGATGTTAGAAAATTCAGAAAAAATGTTGCATTCCTCTCAAAAATCCGAGGAAAGAAAAATAAACAGCCTTTAATCTGTGAATCTTCCGCACGAAGGGAAGCTAGAAGGTCAGTTGTAGCATCCAGGGATATCAGAAAAGACCAGACTATAACTTCTGACATGCTGACATTTAAAAGACCGGGTACCGGGATATCTCCTTCAAGAATCAGTGAAATTATAGGCAAAAAGGCAGCAGATGATATTAAAGAAGACACTTTAATAGATTTTGATATGATAAGCTAATTTTTGGTGTTGAGATTGCATAGTATAGAAGAAATATGTGATCTATTTTTCTATTTAGAGGAAAAATATGATTTAAATTATTTTAAAGTCCGGAACTGCTATCCGTGGCAGCTGATAAGGATGTATCTTTACTATGAAATCACGAGAAAAACACAGATGTTTGGCAGTGCACAGCAGCAGTCAGTATCCGTTGCCGATAAGGTAAAAACATTCACACCTTTCGTTAAAAACTCAATATTCTCAAATCCGTTCAGAGGCTCACACAAGACAGATTTTATAATTTTCGACCATCCCCGAAAAGTGCTGTTTAAAAATGAATACCGTGATATCTACAGTTATTTTCTTATAGATTTGCTTAAAGATTATTCATTTGAAGTTATGGAAGCACCATACCTGAACAATCATTATTCTCCTAAAAAAAATTATATCAAATATACTGACAGAATACAGCTGGGTTCATATATGTATAAAAAATCCAATAATATCGAATATGAGCCTGGGGAAATGAGTGTAATTTCAACTGTTAAACGTGAAATAAAAAACAGATTAGACCTTGATATTGATATAGAATCAATAATGACCCAGCATATTTTAAATTACCAGTATGATTATAAAAGATACATGCAGCTATTTGAGAAAAGAAATCCGAAAAAAATATTTGTTGTAGTGGCATATGAAAATCAGGCCATTGTATCTGCTGCAAAGGATTTGAACATTGAAGTTATAGAACTTCAGCATGGAACAATTACAGATTATCATTTGGGATATTCATATCCTCTGAAAACACGCCGGAAAGGAGAGATAAAATACTTCCCAGATAAGATATTAACCTTCGGTGAATATTGGATAAATGACGAAACCTGTCCGATTTCAAAGGAAAACATTATACCGGTGGGTTTCAGCTATTTTCAGGAGCAGTCAAAAAAATTCAAAAATATCTCTGCAAATGATAAACAGATACTCTTTATATCACAGGGGGTTATTGGTAAATACCTGTCAGCCTTGGCATTAAAAGCTGCAGAAAAACTTCCTGATTATAATATAATATACAAACTCCATCCGGGTGAATATGAAACATGGAAGAATTATGATGATTTGGTTAAGGCATCAAAACTGGAAAACGTAAAAGTAATAGACAACAGTGAAATAGAATTATACCAGCTGTTTGCCCAGTCAGAATATCAGATAGGTGCCTTTTCAACAGCTATTTATGAAGGATTAATGTTTAACTGCAAAACATTTATACTTGATGTTCCGGGAATAGAATACTTAAATGATTTGATTGATGATGGTTATGTTTATAAAATTAATGATGCTGATGATCTGGTTGAAAATCTGGAGAAGTTCACTCCGAAAGAATATGATGAAAATTTTTTCTTCAAGAATTTCGATGAAAAATTATTCAATAAGGTGATTGATGAATGAATGAATATACGCAGTTTATTAAAAGAATAGGGATTGTTGGTATTGCAAACATATTAATATCCCTTTCAGGATTAATATTCATTCCGATAATCACAAAAAATTTCTCAACAGCAGATTATGGTGTATGGGCTCAGGTGAATACAACAATCTCATTAGTGCCTAATATTGTTAATCTGGGTCTGCCATATACAATGGTTCGCTTTTTAGCTGCTGAAAAAGACAAGTCAAAAATAAGAACGTCCTTCTACTCAATGATGGCACTGGTATTAGTATCAACACTGGTAATGACATCATTATTTATAATTTTTTCACTGCCTATATCACAGGCACTGTTCAACGGAAATATGCAGATAATGCATACTGTAATAATCATATCGTTTTTGGCATGTCTGAATCTTATGTTTCTAAGTTATTTCAGGACATTTCAAAAAATCTCACATTACTGTTCATTTCTGGTGCTTCAGACATATATTGGTGTAGGAGTAAGTATTGTCCTAACCCTAATGGCACAGCCGATAGAAATTGTAGTTCTGGGTTTGCTGACAGGTTATTTATTCGTATTTATTGTAATGGGAATTTTAATTATAAAAGATTTGGGCTTTACAACCAAACTTAAAAACCTTAAAGAGGAACTGAAGTTTGCACTTCCTACTGTACCTAATAATGTATCGTCATGGGTTGTTGATTCAAGTGACAAATATGTAATTGGTATTGTTCTTGGATCCAGTGCGGTGGGATGTTATTCACCAGGTTATGCTCTTGGAAGCATACTGTTAATGCTGCTTTCACCATTTGCAATTCTGCTTCCTGCAGTTCTTCCAGAATACTATGAATCAGGTAATATGGATAAAGTTAACACCTTTTTAACATACTCAATGAAATATTATTTACTTATAGCTATTCCGGCAGCTGTCGGAATGAGTTTACTGTCAAAACAGTTGCTTGAAATCCTTACAACTGATATAATAGCGTCACAGGGGTATATGATTACACCATTGGTCGCAGTCGGTGCGGTATTCATGGGTATTTATGGTATTACAAACAATATTATTATTTTAGAAAAGAAAACCTCAATTTTAGGCCACATATGGATTTCAGTAGCTATTTTAAATATTGTTTTTAATATGTTTGCAGTTCCTTACCTTGGAATTTTTGGTGCCGGACTTGTAACTTTAATCTGTTATTTCTTTGCATTTGTAACTACTGTCATTTACTCTAAAAGATATGCTGCCCTGCCTTTTGATTTAAATTCTATTGTTAAAATAATACTGGCATCAATTGTCATGGGTGTTTTTGTAATGATGGCTAATCCTTCGGGTATTATTAATATTTTTATCATAGTGTTGCTAGCTATTGTAATCTATTTTGTTTTAATATTATTAACTAAAGCTATTGACAAGGATGAAATAAATTTACTTAAAGATATGTTGTCCTAATTAGCATATGATTTGTCTTTACCTGGGTGTTTAATTAAAAATTCTTATTGTATGTAATTTTAGATGTCTAAATTTTTTTAAATGTTAAAAAAAATATTTTCTTTTATTGAATGCTTATTATCTATTGATTATTATTTTTAGAAGTAGGATAATCATAATAATGAAATATTGGAATGTATATTATTATTCGTGATGATAAATCTATAAAATTAGATATATCTTGATTATTTGCTGTTATTGTCGTTGTTTAAAAGCAATATTTGAATATCATATAATAATTTCAGGTATTTTTGCATTGCTGTCAAGTTAAGCTTTTTTACTAATATCATTTCTTTTTTTATTTTAATTATTATACATAGCTTAATTTAATTCTATTAATCTATAAGTATTTTAATTTTATTATCATAAGTATTAATTTA
>CADBPS010000029.1 GCA_902796575.1 uncultured Methanobrevibacter sp.
AAAAGAAACCAAACCAAAATCTAAAACCCCATGCAAAACAGGACAACAAACACTTGAACTTAACGAAACGAAAGAATTAACAACGCTGGATTCCTTCGCTTAATCTAGCACCCTATATAAATATTGCCATGGTAAAGAGAGATTTATACTTAAACAGAATTTCTTCATTAATTGATAAGGATATCATCAAGGTTATTGTTGGTGTAAGAAGGTGCGGTAAATCTTATATGTTTAATTTAATCATAGAAGAATTACTTAAAAGAGGAATAAATAATGAAAATATTGTTCTTATTAATTTTGAAAGTGCAAAATATAGAAATGTTTCAAATCCTCGTGAATTGGATTTACTGGTTAGTGATTTGACAAAAGACATTAAAGGTAAAATTTACATGTTTTTTGATGAAATTCAAAATGTTGACGGGTGGGAAAAATCAGTCAATAGCTTTCGAATAGATTATGAATGTGATATTTATTTGACTGGTTCCAATTCAAAATTATTATCTGGGGAATTAGCTACTCATCTAACAGGCAGATGTATGGAAATTAAAATGTATCCATTTTCATTTAAAGAATATTTGGATTATAAAAAAATTTCTCCGGATAAAAAAGCTTTCACTGACTATTTAACATATGGGGGATTTCCATTTTTATTGTCTCTGGACACTGAAACTGATAAAGTTGAGTATTTAAATGATATTTTTAACTCAATATTCCTAAAAGACATCGTTGGACGATATAATATTAGAGATACAAGTTTGCTTACAAGAATAGTTGATTTTATATTGGATAACACAGGAAAAATTGTTTCTTCAAAAAGCATTTCTGACTACCTGCGAAAAAAAGAAAAAATCAAAGTTTCACCAAAAACAATCTATAATTACTTGGATTATCTTTCAAATGCCTGTCTATTATATAAAGTACAAAGGGAAGACCTGGAGGGTAAAAAAATATTGTCAATAAACGAAAAATATTACTGTGTTGATCAGGGATTTAACCAGATACGCATTGGAAGAAATCAAGTTAACAACAGTAGAATCATGGAAAATATAGTTTATTTTGAACTTTTAAGAAGAGGTTATAAAATAACTATCGGATGTATCGGAAAGTATGAGATTGATTTTGTTTGCAAAAAAATGGGTGAAAAAATCTATGTTCAGCTGACAAGGGAATTGTCTCATAAGGACACAATCGAAAGGGAATTTGAACCGTTACTTCTGGTTAGGGATAATTATCCAAAATATGTTATTTCAACTGACGAGTTTGATATGTCTCAAGACGGAATAAAACATATGAATATACTGGACTTTTTGTTAAGTGATGAAATTTAGGAAAAAATAAAAGAGAAATTATCATTGATAATTCAATGAAATTCCACATATATCTTCCAGAATGGTGGGTAAAGATTTAAATAATTGTGATTTTTACAATCCTCCATAAATTTCTTTATCAAATCAGGTCTTGTCTTTGATAATTTTCTTATAAGCTCCACAAAAGCATTATAACATTCCTTCAAATCTGTGCAATTATCGTAGGTATGTCTGTCAATAACATCTTTAAACATTATGGAAACAAGATAGAATGTTTCATCATAATTTCCGTTATTATAAAGTTCAGTTACATCATTTTTAACGAAATCAGTTATAATGCTTGGCCAGTCATAGTATTCGAATATGAAAAAGACCTTTTCATCCATTGGAACTTTTTTATCCTTTAGAATGTCGCATAGGAACTTATCATTGAATTCGTCCTGGCAATCGTCATCATACATCACCAGGTCTTTGAGGAATTTAATCAGCTTGTCCTTGTCCAAATTGTCAATGAGTAGGTTATATTCAATATATTTTCTGAACTTAAAATTGTTTGCATGCAGAAGTGCAGTCATATGACTGCATTTGCCTTTGTTGCAATCGCATTCCATTGATTCTATTCTGAAATCATCAGTCAAATCAATATGTACCCAATAATCATTTTTACCATCACTTACACAGCCTGACAAATGGTCAATTGTCCGGTCAATAGACGAGACATCATCTTCCATATCAATTCCGTCAAGCACCAGTTTTTCACTGAATTCCTCTTCCCAATTAAAAATCATCTTAATTCACATCCATTATTTTTGAAAATAAACATCCCTGTGCCAGTTTGATCTTGTATAAGCCTTGCTTTCCAATGCCAGCTGAGAAAAATCCATGTCGAACTCTTCGAGATATTCAACAAGTTCGCAGAAATAGCTAGAATCAGCTTCATCCGGATTTTCTGCATAATAAACTACTTCACTCAATCCATACACTCCTTTGCAGTCTTCAATGGGATTGTATTTTCCCTTAAACCGTTTGATGGTGACATAGTCTTTATCGTAATCAATTTTCTTTTTTATTTCTATGTCAAATTGCCAGTCATCGCCGAAATCATACCAGTAGGTAATCTTGTCATACTTGTCAAATACTTCACTGATTAAGGTTGTGTTTGCCTCATAGTCACAGCCCATCATGGTTTCTCTGGCTAAATCCTCATCAGTGACCATCAGTTTGTCCTTTCTAATCAGAAAGCACGAGAGATGATAGCCGTTGAACCCCCACAAGGTCTTCATAATATCATCCAATTCAGTGAATGTAATATTGTCAGGTATTATCAGATCCCTCCATGTCAGTGGCCTGAAGTCATTCAGCCTTACCTTAACATCATAACCTTTAGACGTAGGTTTTTTGGAACGATTTTGATTGAATACTATGTCTGATAAAAATTTATTTAAAAATAATGTACGTCCGCCAGGATTTAGCATTATACTGTCCACTTCACCGTTTCTAAAATCATTTAACTGTTTAAATTCAAATATTTCCGGCTCATTATCCTCGAAAAGTACCTTGAAATCATCCATATCGCATGATGCAGGAATATGTGTTTGAAACATCCAATTTAACGTGACAATTTGCCCATCCCTAACGGGACATAATACCTTACATTCATCTAGTTTGCCAATCAAATCCCTGAACATATCAGCACGTATTGTGTCTGCCGGATCATCAAGAATCCTGTTTATTGCATTCACAACTTCATCATTTTTTAAATCAACCATTTATATCACATCTGTATATTTTATTATGTGTAATCTCCTTTTTATTTATATTTCTTTTTCTGCCGTACTTTAGAAATGGAATCATATAACCATTTTTATCCCGTTCTATTAATGTTTTGTTTTGCAATGATTTTAGTGAAGATTCCATGGCTTCGCGGGTTACACTCAATTTGTTTGCTATTTCAATCCTTTTCAATGGCTTTTCAATAAGTGGGGCAATAATCCTTTGCTCCTGATTGTTCAATCTATTCTATTCATTTGTCAAATGAATTACCGGGTAAGGCAGAGTGTTTTTAAATTCCACTATTATTTTTTCTTCATTTAATTCTTCATTTTGGGGTAGTAATCTGGCTAAGCTATTGATATAGTATGGATTTCCATTTGTACAATTGTAAAACCTTTCAAATCCATCATCTGTGAATTTAAGATAATCTACCTTTTCGGATAAATAATTTCTTGTTGTTTCAAATGATAATGTTTTGATTTCATAGTGCAGTATTCTTCCTCCGAAGGCACCTTTTTGACCTGAAATATTGCCAATCAACTCATCCTTAATGTTCATACTTCCAGAAAATATATAACTGATGTATTTTTGTGATTGGATGATGCTTCTAATATACTATAAAAATCCGTTGACATTTTTATCAAGCTGTTTTAAGATTTGAAATTTATCGATGAATATTGATACTACACTGATATTATTTTTACATTCCCAATATATTTGCTGAGGCAAGTCCATTATAAAAGTGGTGAATTTTACATAATCCTCGTCTGATTTAAAAATCGGAATTGGAATTTTAGTAAGATAATAGATATCTTTATAAATTAATTAGAATATACCTATTGCCAGCATGAAGATTCATACCATTCGGCGATTGAAAACCATATGGAAGAACTGATTGCAATATTCTAAACTCTTGTATTTAATGGGAGGATTGTTAATGCTAGCGTGAATTGTATGTATTAAAATACATACAATAGCATTAATTGTTAAAAGTAACTTTTTTTTCAAGGAGTATGCACTGATTTACATAATTTTTATACTTGTTTTAACTATATTTAATTTATAAAAAGAACCTCTCATTAAATCAGGAGTTAAAATTATTTGGCGAACGAATTTTTTACTTTGGTTTCTAAAAATGGAGGATTGATTATGCGGTTTTTAGCATTGTTGGTGCGTATTCTTGCATCAATTATTGCAGAACTCATAATCTATATGTTCTGTGAACATAGTGTAGAACCTCATTTGAGGTCTTAAGTTTGTTGAATAAAATCATTGAGATGATGATTGAAATAAATGGTTTTTTCTTACATGGGTTTCACGCCCCAAAGGTTCTTTTTACCTTTTTATTTCCAGAATTAAAAATTAGTTTAATTAATATTGGACATTCCTGTAATTCAACGAATAACTGAGCTACTTTCTAACTATCCAATATATCATTTCTTTGGTATTTATCAAAACATATTATGAACTTTTAATTAGCTAGTTCATGTCTATAAAAATGTTTTAATTTTAAAGATAAACAAAAATCTGCGAAAAATGATATTTCTTATGGATTATTTTTATTTTCAGTTTGAATGATAATGGCTACAATATACAAATAAGCTGAAATGAATTAATTTAAAGGGCATATAACAAATTATTTCAATTTAATATTAAAAAGAAATAATGTTGAAATATTTTTCAACATTTTTCATTGAATTAAAATAGCCGGTTTATACGGCATTGCATTTCTGGCTTTGTTTTGCGGGTCATATGAATCATCCTCATGGACAATCACTTCACAGTCAATTTCTTTGGAAATATATTCCAATGCATCATTGATAATATCTGCTTCATCGATTTTACCCACATATTTTGTTTTTGTCATTTCACGACCAAGTTTTTTAGCGACATTAGCTATTTCTTTTTTATCATCACAGATATCTGCTTTAACTGCTCTGCCGATTATTTGACCAATATCAGGTTTTCCAATTTCATTAGCTATTTCATATAAATCCCATTTCCAGTCAGGTGCGGTGTAGATGTGTACTTTTTCAGCTTCATCTCCCACCATCTTTTTGATTTGTTCAATATCTTTTATCAGATTTTGAATCAGTTCTTCTGATTTTTCAATTTTTGGATTTATAAGGCTTTCATCTACCTGAGGCCATTGTGCGCTGCTTGCAAAACCCTCACCGCCATATTCTGCCCATAGTTCTTCACAGGTATGTGGTGTAAATGGACTGAGAAGTCTAATCCAGGTTTCAACTATTATTGAAAGGACATAAATAACTCCTTCATCCTTTTTGTCAAGCAGATGATTTACTCTGTAGAGGTAGTGATCAATGTCTTTTTTAAGCAGGAACAATGATTCCTGAAGTGCTTTTCTTGTCTGGAAAACTTCCAGTGCTTCACTGGACGCTTTTACATGCTGGTTCAGCTGACTTAACATCCACAGGTCAATTGTCCTTGTTAATTCGACTTTATCAATGCTGTTTAAATCAAGAGATGATCCTTTGATTTGTTCAACCTTGTTTGCAAAGTCTTTAAACCATTCCAGTCTTCTTTTGGTTCCAAGAACTTCCTTTTCCCTCCAGTCGAAATCCTGCCATGGTTCAGCTGATGCCATTAAAAACAGTCTGACAACATCTGCACTGTAATCTTTTATCGCATCTTTTAAAAGAATAACATTTCCCTTTGAGGAAGACATTTTATTTCCTTCCAAAAGACCCATTCCAAACACTACAGTTCCTCTAGGCCATTTGTCTTTTGGAAATATTGCACTGTGGTGGAACATTAAAAAGCTTAAGTGATTTCCTACAAGGTCTTTTGCGGATAACCTCCAGTCAAGAGGATACCAGTAATTGAATTCATCCTGTATTTCTTTTATGACTTCAGGTGCAACAGTAATATCGTCTGAATCCTCATTCAGATATACTTTATTGAAGAATGCAAGGTTTAAATCATCAGGATTCATGTCCTTTAAAAATCTTGCAATTGAGTAGTATGACATGTAGATTGTTGAGTCGGTTAAAGGTTCAATCAGCCACTGATTGTCCCATGGAAGTTTAGTTCCAAGTCCTACTTTCCTTGAGCAGGCCCAGTCATCCAGCCAGTCAATATAATAGTTGAAATTGTTTTTTATTTCGCCGGGAATAATAGTTTCATTTTCCAGAACTTCATGTGTTTTTTCTTTCCATTCAGGATTTGAGTATTTCATGAACCACTGGTCATCCATTATTTTAACAACACAATTTTCACCGCATCTGCAGATAACAGGTCTTTCGGCAAAATCATACATTGTGGTTGCAATATTTTTTGATATCAGTTCTTCTTTCAGTTCTTCACGTGCAACTGATACTTTTTTACCTCCGTATCCTTCTACGGTATCAATTATTTTTCCTTTACTGTGCTGTGCTTTATAAAGTTCATTTGTTGCTTCATGAAGCTTGTCATCATTCTGGCTTGTAATTTCAAGGCATTCAATAATATCCTTTGCCGGAATTTCTCCGTATCCTTTCAGTGTACATACGGGAATAGGATTAACATCACCGATAATATCATTTAATCCGTATTTGTCCAGCAGTTCAGTATTATTTTTCAAATCCTTCAGTGCAATAAAATCAGCAGGTGCATCTGCAGGTTCGGAAAATACAACACCGCTGCCGTAATCTCCGCTGACAAAACTTGCTGGAAGAATTGGTATTTCAGTGCCTGTGAACTGATTCAGAGCGAATTTACCAATTAAATCATCAGGATTAATCTCATCTTTAATTTCCAAATCCTTAATCTGATTTGACAGGTTGTGGTGAGCTTCACGTGTGATAATCCAGTTTTCTCCATCAGCATCAACTTCAATATATTCAATATCCGGATTCAGCCATATATTGGTGGCTCCCACTATGGTTTCAGGTCTTAAAGTTGCTGTTACAAGTATTTTGTCATCTATTTTGAATTTAAGTAATGTAAGTTCGTTAACACCAACACCTTCCCCTTCAAGCAGGTCATGATCTCCAACAGGATTGTCACAGTTAGGACAGTATTTAACTGGATGTTCTCCTTTTTGAATCAAACCCTTTTCGTGCAGTGTTGTTATTTGCCATTCTACAAATTTTTTGTATGTAGGGTCAATTGTTCTGAATTCACGTCTCCAGTCAATTGAATAACCCATATCATGCATTACTTCATTGTATTCACTGCTGAAGTATCTTACAATGTATTCGGGATCTTCTAACTTTGGAAGTTCATCTTTAGGTACTCTGTGAACGTTTTCATATAAATCAAGAGTCCATTTGTCTTTTCGCTTAATCCTGTCTGCTATTCCAATAACTGGAGCACCTGTTACATGCCATGCCATTGGGAATAAAACATTGTAACCGTTCATTCTTTTAAATCTGGCATAAACATCAGGAACGGTGTATGTACGACCATGACCAATATGCATTGCACCACTTGGATATGGGAATGCAACGGTTATGAATAATTTCTCTTTATCATTAGGGTTGGATTCAAATAATTTCTCATCAGCCCATTTTTTCTGCCATTTTTTTTCTATCACTAAATCACCATCATTGTTTTTTTAGAGCTTTCGGCAACATTACTTTTGTGTCTGTTCCTATTAACTCTATTAATAATACTGTCAACATCATCAACCGAGATATTTAAAGTTTCAGCTATTGATTTACTGTCCATTTCATTGTCAATATGATTGTATAAAATCTTATCAAGCAAATCATAAGTCATTCCGATATCGTCTTCATCAGTCTGATTATTCCACAAACCTGCTCTAGGAGGTTTATCAATAATTTCTTTTGGGATATCTAAATATCTGGCCAGGTTATAAATTTCAGTTTTATATAATTCTCCGATAGGTTCAATATCACATGCACCGTCTCCGTGCTTTGTGAAATATCCTATTAAAATCTCACTTTTATTGCCCGTTCCACTAACAAGATAATTTTTGGAATTCGCATAGAAATACATAATACTCATTCTTATTCTTGCTTTTAAATTACCAATACTTAATCTATCTGCATCAAGTTGTGTAACTGCTAAGAATTCGTTTAAAATGCTGTCAATAGCTATTTCTTTATATTTTATTCCTAATTTTTGAGCTATTTTGGTTCCATGAAGTTTATCCTCTGTTGGTGTTGTGGTAGATGGCATTACTATTCCAAATACATTTTCACTTCCAACAGCTTTACAGGCTAAAAAAGCGACTAAAGTAGAGTCTATACCTCCACTTAATCCTACTAAAAGCCCATCTGCATTAGCTTCTTTTACTTTATCTTGAACGAATTCAATAATATCTTCTGTGGTTTTTTCTACATTTAATTCTGGAATTTCGTTCATATCAAACACCTACCTAATATTTTCACTAGTAAATAATATAGTCTTTTATATACTTAATTATTTTGTGTGATTTATTAATTGTGACTGTCAAGAAGTTAGATTTTAAATTATGATTTCTCGCTGAAATTTTTTTTTAATTTTTAATATAACAAAATATACAATTATTATAGTAAGAATATGTTTGAATAATTAAAAATAAACTATTTGCTATGAGAAAAATTTTATAAAACCGAAGAAAATAGAAATCTGTGTTAGTGAAAACAAGAATCATATATAAATTCAGAATAGCTGATTAATAGAGAAAAAAAAAGATTAATGATTTACAAAACCGGTGCAAATTTGCAGTTCATCACTACCCTGAAATGACATGGAATTAATGAATGAAGAAAATGAAAATATTTCCCAAAAATAATCTGGGAAATATTGATTTGAATCTATCTGCCGAATAATGTTTTTACAACAGCGTCTTCAATTACTTCATCCTCTTCAATACCAAATTGGAAAGACACTCCGTTTTGAACAGGTTGTGCTGAAGTTCCTGCTGTAACTGCCCAGTATCCTGCTACACCACCAAGTGCACCTGCTGCAGCGGATCCGCCAATTACAAACAGGCATGTTGACAACCTGTCATAGTTGACATCATATTTTGATGAAATAATTTCAGCTGCGGTGAATGTGCCTATGGCCGCACCCACTGCGAATCCTATGGCTGCACCAGCAATAGGATTTGCGGTAATAACTCCTGCAATAAAACCGATAGCGAATGAACCCGCAATGGATACTACGGTCATCCAGGTGGATGTTGCTGCAGATATACTTTTGGCGAAGTAGACAATAGAAGTGTCTCCTGTGACATTCACGCCATTAATCTGTACAATACCTCCATCTCCAACACAGACATTGTCTCCTTTTTTTCCGTATGCAGTATTTCCATTGAATGTGCAGTTATTTAATGACAAGTAACACTGGTTGAAGATTGCACCACCGTATTTAGCATAATTATCTGTGAAACTGCAGTTGTTGCAGATTACAACACCGGTGTTGAGGATTGCAGCTCCCCAGTCCCTGTCAATCCAGTAATCCATGCGGTTTCCTTTGAAGTTAGCATTAGTAAAGTAACAGGTACCCTTTAAGCATTCGACAGCAGTATTGAATCCTGAAATAGTCAAGTTTTTGGTGATGAAAGTTATATCATCATTAATCACAAGCAATTTTTTCTCATCACGGTCTTTGGCACCGCCACGGATTGTTGAACCGTTGCCCATTATTGTAATGGTATTGTAGCCCATCTTCTTTGCGTCCCAGGTGGTGGCAGAATCGATTACCAGTTTGTCTGTGAAGATAACTTTCAAACCGTTGCTTAATTTCTTGACGCCTTTGTCTGTGTTAAACCATGATCCAAATGCTGAAGCCTTGGCAACTTTTTCATAATCTGCCTTGTTAGCAACATAACCAGTAATTACCTGTGTGATGTCAAATGTGTAGTTTCCATGAATTGCCTCATTGAAAACCTGATTGATGTCAGTGACATTGGAAAAACAGTATGATTTAAGATAATCTGCATCCATATGGCCATCGGAATCGACAGCCACTTCATGTGCAGCAATGTTCAATTTGAAAGTTTCTGTTGCATTATTATACTGAGCATAACAACTGAAAATGTTGTCAATTTTTACAACACCGCCCATCACCAGAGCCTTGTATATCAAAGGTATTATATTCATCCTGTAGCCTTCGCCAGTATGCATATTGCCGTAGGCATAAACCATATGGGAATAATAGAGGTAATTGGCATCCATACCCACTACTGCTCCGTCAATGGTATGGTGAGTATTTTCAAAAGTGTTGTTTGTGAAATGAATGTTTTTGCGGTTGCGGTCTATATAAATCGCTTCCCCAGAAAGCTGGGAAGATGTATTTACGAATCTGCAATTGGAAACAGTATTGGTGCCCCCAATGTATATTGCACCACCTACACCTCTTGCGGTGATGTTTTCAAAAAGACAGTTGTTTATGGTACCCTTGTTTCCCATCCAGGTGACGGCACCTCCGTTTACAGAAGTACAGTTATTGAAATTGCATCCTTCCATGACTCCATTGTTTCCATACCAGCATATAGGGCTTAAAACCTTATGGTAGCGGCTGTTGCCATATACTGTCGGACCCATGATAGTTCCTGGGTTGCTGTTTATAAAGTTCAAATCCTTGATTGTCACGTTGTTTCCAGTAATCTTGAATATTGCGAAGGCTTGGGATCCTCCTGCATCAATGGTGTGGTTGTTACCGTTGATGATTATATTGTTCTGGGAAATTGTGATTATACGGTCATTCAGGATTATTGTTTGGCCTTTTGCATCAAACTTATAGTCCTTTGTAACGTCATAGATGCTGTTCGGAACTATGTTTTGAATGTCTTTGTTCAATTCGTCATATGTGCCAGTTACGGTCACATTTACATTATCGACTGCTACCGGAGCATTGTTGTCAATGACCGGTGCAACTACATTGTCGGCATCGGCAGCTATAGCACCATTGTCGCCGACGACAGTTGCATTTACATTGTCGCTTGCAGATATGCAAGATACGCTCATTAAAATAAATAAAGTAAATATCACTAGGAATAATTTTTTAATAATAATTCCTCCTGAAGATTAACTTCAATTAGTAATTTTTTTTGCATTTAATATAAAAGTTTCCGCAAATAAGCACTTATATTAGTTTATTTTTGATATTAAATCGTTTGAAATGTTAAATCATAAAATAAAGTATTTTATAATAGATAATTGTTTTAACAGACAATAAATATCTTAATATTAAAAAATTAAAGTTTACTAAACAAAACACGGAAAAATATTTAGGCATGACTAAAAATGGGCATTTTCAGTATGAATTTTTAAAACAACAAAGTTATTGTTGAATGTTAATTATTAAAAAAGATTTTGTTGAATTGTTAATAAAAGATATATTTCTTCTTGTATGTAAATGGGAGCACTGGATATGTGTTGTTATCCAGTGCTTACCTGGTATTTTGGATTATTTGTTAAGATTTGTTAAATATCATATAAATGATATTTGAACAACTGTCATCGAGGTTGCAAATGAATTAAATATTGATATTATAGTAATCTGTTCATAGGGTGATAATCAACAGGTTCAGTACCTAAAGGTTTAGCTGCTTCGGATATGAACATATCTGTTTGAGCTACTGCAGGAAATGCAATGTCTGCATTTTCAATAGGGCCGAAAAGAACAAAATCTCCTGCACACATTACCTGCACGATATTTGCACCAATATCACAAACGGTGAATGCAGTTTTATTTCCTTCTTTCTTGTATTCCCTTAACCAGTCCCATGCTGATGGTACGTTGTGAATTCCTGATCCCACAGGATATCCCCATTTTGCTTTTTCAGCAAATGAAGTTCTTGCAGCAATACCTGCGCCTTGTCCTAAAGGTGTTACTGCTGTATCCATCATGAATCTGTCAATTCCACATTCTTCAGCTACTTCAAGCAAACCTTTTTCGTATGCTCCATCATCACCGTTCTCCCACATATTCATTTTACCTTCAACTGTAGCATTCATAGGGTTGAATCCTAAAATGATTGAAGCGGTAATGTCAGTATCTGCAACTGCTTCCAGTTCGGATTTGTCTGCTGCCATGTTAATGGAGTTGTAAATTGCTCTTTCTGTCAATCCAACTTCATCTGCATATTGTGCACCGGCAACTCTTGCATCACCTGATGTTGAATCTATGAGAAATGGAGCATCACAGATTTCACCAATATATTCAATATATTTTGGAAGTGCTTCGACTGTTTGTCCAAAGACTTGTACAATGTATGGATTACCTGTTACATCGGAAATAGAAGCCATTTTATTTACTAAATCTTCGGCTCTACCTTTATCAAAGTCTCCGGTTAATTCATCATTAAGAATGTTGTGTCCACCATAGAAGATTGTTCCTGCCAAAACTGTAGGATATTCTCCAGGCTGTCCACCCATTTTGACTCCTGCGAAGTCAAAAACTACTTGTTCTTTATCAAATTTAAACATCTGTTTTAACCTCTTTTATTTTAGACTTAACTTTGTCAATTTTACTTTAATAAAATTAAAGTTAAGTCGGTAGAACTTTTTTTATTTAATGTTATATAAATGTTTCTATAATAATTTTTAATAAAATAAATTATAATTGAACAATATTTAAATTATTAAAAAATAATCCAATACTTGTTAAATATAGAATACTTTATATTAAATCAAGTTTAATTGAAAATAAATGAAAGTTATGTTTATCTATTTATGGCCTGCAAAAATACACAATAACGGATACTTTGTAATATAAATAATGGTATATGATAAAAAATGCATATTTATACTTTAAGTCGGGGTAAATAGCTGTACAGACTATTATGTGTGCTGATGATAAATATTGGGAAAATAACCTCGTTTTTTGCCCATATTGTAATTATCCACATTTTGCATTAAAAAATTTTCAAATAATTTCCTATTTGAAACTTAATTTTCCAACACTTCCTCCAGACATCATTTAACAATATTTATATATGAAAAAATATAAAATAACATAAAGTTACTAAAATCAATTTAATTTTTGAGGTGATTTTTTTGGCATTCAGAGATTTCTTTAAATTTAACAAGGATAAAACTACATTTATTTTCGTAGGTGGAAAAGGGGGAGTTGGAAAAACATCAGTATCCTCGGCAACAGCATTATGGTTAGCAGAACAAGGTAAAAAAACATTAATTGTTTCAACAGACCCTGCTCATTCATTATCTGATTCATTGGAAGTACCAATCGGACATTATCCTAGGGAAATAAAAACAAACCTGTATGCTGTTGAAATTGATCCTGATGAAGCAATGGCTCAAAAACAGGCAGTAATTGAATCTCAAAAAGCAGGTTCATCTTCAGACCAAGCTGGAGGTCTAGATTTTCTAACAGACCAATTAGATTTAGCATCTGCATCTCCTGGAGCTGATGAAGCAGCTGCATTTGAAGTATTTTTATCTGTAATGACCTCCAATGAATATGATGTTGTAGTGTTTGACACCGCACCAACAGGTCACACATTAAGATTACTGACATTTCCTGAGGTAATGGATTCATGGGTTGGTAAAATAATGCTTGCCAAAACAAAATTAGGAACTCTTGCAAATTCATTAAAAGGAATACTTCCATTTATGGATGCTGTTGATAATCCGCAAACTACAGAAGATTTAAAAAGAACAAAAGAACAAATTGACGAAGCTAAAAAAGTATTGTCTGATCCGGACAGAACAACATTTAAAATGGTTGTCATTCCGGAAGAAATGTCAATTTATGAATCTGAAAGAGCACTGGAAGTACTTGAGAAAAACGACATGACTGTTGACAGTATTATTGTGAATCAGGTAATGCCCGATATCTGTGACTGTGATTTCTGTCACTCAAGGTATAAATTACAGCAAAAAAGGCTGGCTTTAATAGATCAGAAATTCGCAGATCAGGAAGTTGCTCAGGTTCCATTGTTTAAAGATGAAGTTAAAGGTCAGGAAAAACTTTTAAACTTGGCTGAAATTCTTTATGATGATAAAGATAATGATGAAGTAGTTCAAAAAGCTATTCAACTGTAAACATTTATTATTTGACTTTTTAAAGAACCTGTTGGCGAAGATAGTAATCAGTATTGCTATTGGGGTGTAAATCTGAAATTTTGCACTGCAAAATATTTCAATTGTTAATTTAAAGTTATTAACTTATAAAAAATAAAAATAAGTTAAAATATTTATTATTTTAACTTTTTATTCTTCTTTTTTAAAGAAAAACCAGTTAATGAATTCCGCAATTATTAATGAAAGAAATGCTAATGAAAAGTAGATACCGAATCCAATACCTTTTATCAATTCATAAACAAAAGCTATTACCACCAAACAATATAATATTCTTATAATCACTGGTTTCTCATTGAATCTATTTTTTAAATCTTCTAAAGTTGACATTTTTTTATCTCCAATATTTTGAGAATATTTAAATGGATCCATGTATTTTGTAAAGTACGGGCATGTTTTCTCGCGGATTAATGTTCTGGTATTCTAATCAATCACCAATTAAGTAATTATACCAATTTTATTTAAGTAATTATGCTAATTAATAAAAGACAATAGCATCATTCATGCTATATATTTATCTTCATTTAAATGATTTCAGACATGTAAATACAAAATAAAAGTATCATTGAATTCAGTACGTAAAATTGATATCGTTTAACTATTATGATTTGAATATATCTAAAAGGAACAAGTCAAATCGGTTTTTGCTTTGCACAGATATAATGGACTTGTTAATTTCATTTACATCATCTTTATCATTAATATTACCAATCAATAGTGGGAATCATAATTGTGAAGCTTGAAAGTTATTTAACAAGCTTAGTCGAGAGATTTGTATAATACGTGTCTTTTGATTGTAGGGATAGTGTTGTTTCAACTCTAAGCCCTACAATTCTTAATTTCACCACTTAAATATTGAAAATGTTTCTTTGATAATAATAATCATTTCATACTTGTTATGATGGATGATTATAGTTATCTACCCTATTTTTTACCATTGTCATTCCATCATCGTATAAACAACACGGTTATTGTTCAGTACAAAGGATATTAGAACATCATTAAATGCTAAGCTAACATTCCGTCATCTGCAATAGGATGAGTGTGGACTGTTCAATTAGGTGGCAGAATTAATTTGCGAATCTAAATCAATACTATTGCTTTCATTATTTATTCCTCTTTTGTAAGGATAAGCCAATCTATTAATCCTCCAATCAATAATGAAAGGAGGGACAGTATGGTTAAATCCGAAACATTTTTCCACCAATTATTTCAAGAAGAATGCTTATTACAAATAAAATTTCCAATACTCTGATAAACTTTGACTGTTTATTAAACTGTTTTGTTAAATCGTCGAAAAATGACATTTTTCATCTCCAATATTTTCTTGGAACATTAAATGGATCCCAGGTTTCTTCTGTAAAATACTGATATGTTTCTTCCTTGCTTAATGTTCTGGTATTGCCATTACTTATATATAACACATTTTCACGATTTAGTGAACTATCTTTATTTATTTTGACTTGAATATAATCAACACTACCATCTTTTTGGGGAATATTGTATATTTTGACATCCTCAAAATAACCAGGTCTTGTAAATACCAAATGGTCATAGGTTGAGTGAATGTCTTTGTCATCAACGAAATTATTTACATAATATACGCCAACTGATTGTAGAGCCAGTGCTGTTCCTACAACTCCCAGTCCTACAACTCCTAATCCCACTGCTGAACTGCCTTTAAATATTGCTCCAATAGCTCCTTTTGATATTAATAATCCTTTTATACTTAATGTTGATAAGGGATGATTATGGCTATTAATGTAGTCTATTGTATTTTTTGCCACTGTCAGTCCATTGTTAATTTCCTGCATTATATTTTTCAATATGCTGAAAATACTGCATAATCCGCAGTCTCTGCTTACTGTGGCTCCTTTAAATGCAAAACCATCAATTGTTGTCAGGGCAGTTACAAGGCCTGTTTTCAAATCAATCACCAATGTAGAGTTGCTGCCGCTTTCATCTGTTATAAACTCAGTATCATTATAATAAACAACACTGGCATTATTCACAGCAAGGGACGTGATAATATCATCAAATGCTGAGCTGACATTCATATTTCCGTCATCTGCAATAGGCTGGAGTGTAATCTGTTCAATTTTAGATAGCATCAGTGAATTTGCAAATCTGAAATTAATAACATTGCTTTCATTCAATCCTTTTATTGAACGACCCATATCCGGCGTGAGCACATGCTGATAAGTATAATCCCAGTTCATTCCTCCAAGTATTACAGTATTATTTGCACGCGACCACTCAACATTATAATCTTCTGTAAGGTTATCTGCTAAACAGTCACTTAAAAATCCTGTGTTCATTGCTGTCATAAACATTGCATAAATGCTTTGCATTCCAACATTGTTTTTATACTCAATTTCCCGATTTATCCATTTATTCAATTGATTTTGGGTTATTTTATCATTAATTATTGCAAATGATTGTAATATGTCAAAATCGCCTTTATACTTGCTGCTCAATCCGTATGTTATCATTTCGCTTTTTTCAAATTCAATACAGTTTGGGGAGCTGAATTTTGTAATAACATTTTCTTCACTTAAGTATCCGACTATTGAACGTCCAAAATAATTGAATGTAACACTTTCATTTGTATTGGTGAATCTTATTTTATCACTGTTTCCACGTGTTATTTCATCATATGTCTTGTAGTTGAAATCATAATAGCTGCATCCGTATCTTTTGGATAATGAATACTGCAGTCCGAACTCATCATAACCGTCTATCATTATGCTGATTTTTGCCTTTTCAGTTCCGTTCTGGATGAAATGGATGCATTCGCTGTTTTCCATATTCTGGTCAATGTAGACCCCAAACTGTTCAATATTGCTGCTGCAATTATTCCTGTAGTAAATATGGAGATAATCATAATCTGTATACAGCATTATTCCGTTTCCAGTCAGATTTTCCATTTTGTAGCTGTTTTGAACAGTACCGTTGTCAAATGGTATAAGATAATACTTGTATGTAGAAAGACATGTTGCATAATTTTGAATGTATCCTTCCGTGAATGAATAATACTTTCCGTTAACTGCAACACTCAAATACTGATTTTTATTCAGTCTTACGATTCCGTCTACTCCGCTTTTAAGTGTATAATACTGATAGTCATATGCATATGGTATTGTAACGTTCTGATAATTCGGTATTATTATTTCGTATGTGAAATTGTTTTCTTTTACATTTTCATTAATCACGGCCTTATCTTTTACTATAATCCTGTTGGATATGCTGAGTCCGTTATATGTGGTTGTTATTATATAATCTCCCTTGGGCAGATTAATGTTTAGACTAGCTATTCCATTTATATTTGTAGTTCTGGTATAGATAACACCGTTTATATTGAATGTAACGTTCTTATTCCATGCACTATTTCCACTGCCGTCAACTACATGAACATTGAATTTTGTACCGTCCCTGTAGCCCATTTCAATATCACTGGCCTCCAGAACAGATAAAACCTTAATGGTATTTGATACTTTACAGTCATTATAGTCTGCAGTTATTACATATTCTCCCGGCGGAAGATTCACGTTAAGACTGGCCTGGCCGTATATGTTTGTCTGTCTTTTGTATATGACTCCATTAATGTTGAAGCTGACAACTTCCCTTGATCCTACTTTTTCACCGTTATCTGAAACTAAGGTTACAGTGTATTTGCTTGAATTTCGATAATACATTACAATATCATTATTATCTCTGATTTTTGACAGGACTGTGATGATATTGCTTACTGATTCGGTTGTATTCGGATTGTATGCAGTCAAGATATATAATCCAGGAGGCAGATTAATATTTAGTTTAGCTATTCCTGAATCATTGCAGGTTCTTGTATAGAAAATTCCGTTAATGTTGAATGTTACCCGTGTATTTTTCAGTGTCTCACCAGTAGTGCCAATAAATTTAGCGCTGTACTGGGTGGAGTTTTTATATATTTTAGTGATGTCGCTGCCTTCAATTGTACTTTTAATGATGATTGTATTATTCTTGGTCATGTTTTTAAATGATGTTTTGACAGTATAGTTTCCGCTGTTTAAATTTATTCCAATGGATGCCCTGCCGTCATCGTTTGTTGTACGGGAGTAATCCATATTGTTCAGGTTAAATGAAATGCTGTTATTTGTAATAGGATTATCCTCGCCGTCATGAACAACAGCTTCAAACCTTGTTCCGTCATTATAATACATTTCAACATCATGAGTTTCAATTGAAACGTCTTCGGTCCCGTTTTTCAATTCATCAGCAGAAACATTGCTGATTAAAAACAGAAACAGAAAGATAAAAGCCATTATTTTTATTTTTCCAATCATAGTATCAACCTCGGTGTTAATTTTTTGTCACAAAAATTAACAAAGAAACTATGATTTTTCACTTATATATCTTTTAATTAAAAATTCATTTAGTAAATCTTTATTAGGATGTATTTTTCAGCTTAATTTTTAGATTCAATTATAATTATGCACATATAGGTAAATTCGCTTGTTGCAATATTTTTTAATGAGGTTGATACAATTTTTTCATCGGGATATGAAAGTCTCTCACAGACAGTAACTCTGCGATTGGCATCCACGCCATTGTCAAGCAGGAACTGTGCCATGTCCTTAACTTTTCTGGAGGGCAGGGCAATGGTTATTTTCCCGTTATCAATCACATCAAGGATATCTTCAATATTTTCCCTTCCGTGAAATGTCATGACGTTTGCACCATCCCACTGAATATGATTTCTGGCAGCTGCAAGCTGAAGGGAGCTGATACCAGGTATTACTTCGATATTGTCATGTGGAAAGCCTTCCTTGGTGGAAAGTCTTAAAACCGTATTTAAAACTCCTGAAAAACCCGGATCTCCTGTTGATAAAATCGCGACACTGTTGCCTTCAGCGGCTAATTCAACAGCTTTTTTAAGGGTTTCAACCAAATCTTTCACTCCAAATGAAATTGTGTTTTTAACATTTTCAAACAATTCAACGGCTCTTGTACTTCCAACGGTATAATCACACTCTTTAACTGTATCAATAGCTTTTAATGTCAAATACTCTTTTCCGCCAGGTCCGATACCTATGATAAATATTTTTCCGGTCATGTTAATCAGCAACGTTTCTATTTGAATCAATAATCATTGATTTGTGGTTAATGTTACTTTAAATTATCTTAAAACTAGGTATCATCTATTTCACTGATTTTCTTTTTTAAAAAATCATAAATTGATTTGGCTCCAACCAGTTCATCAGGACTCTCCCATGTATTCGGATATAAAATAAATGCTTCACTTTGCTCACCGCCTAAACCGCCATGGCTTCCTATAAGCTCTTCAAATGCACATACTTCATTGCTTTTAGGGTCATAATAGCTGTTTACAAGAATGTCCGGCATGTGTTTAAATGTATTGTGTCTTTTCAGATGAGTAACCGCATTTTTACCGTAATTTTTTAAGGGGTCTGTTCCGATAATATGGTCTGTGTTTAAATAATAAATGCCCCTATCTCCGATTACCATAGGGCCGTTTGTAAATGATTCAACAAGAATAAATCCGATTCCGGGATGCTTTACAAGACCGGGGATTAAATTTGGAAACCTCATTACAATTTCCTCATAATTCAAACGTCTGTTCCATTGCGTTAAATAGATTAATCCTAAATTTCCGGAGCCTAAAACAATCAATTCAGAATCGGATGCTTTTTTGGATGTTTGTGGTGTGCTTTCATGTTTGGTTATGTAATCCAGATTGTTTGAATACCTGCCGATTATATCATTATTCTTGATGAATTCCGGAAATTTGTTCTTATTGAGATTTGATATGAAATCCTCCATATTTTCCACTTTCTTGACAATACTTCCAATCTGCTTGTTTTGAGGAATATATGCATCTTTGAAATGATTGGAAATAAATTCTGTTTTGTAATATGCTTTCATATCTTCGGGAAGCAGACTTCTGACATAATTTGCAAGTGTAATGTCGTATCTCTGCTTGAATGTTGCACCGTTGCTCTGGCCGTGATCAGAGAGAACTACAAATTCATAGTTTCTTGAAACCATCTTTTCGGCCCTTTTAATTCTGTCGAACTGAAGGTCAATCTGTTTTAATACATTCCACACATCCCTGTCACGGACTCCACAGTGGTGTGCTATTTCATCATATCCTACATAACTTACATAGGTGGAATTAAAATTTTCTTTCATGATGTTTCCAATCAGGGTTTCAGTTGCAATTTCGCGTAAAAATACATTGGCTCCGGCACGTATTGTAGTATATATAATGTTTCTTCTTAAGCGGGGCTTAATATTTTTTACTTTGTGCTCTATCTGGGATTTTATTTCGATTATTATTTCCAGAACAAATAGTATAAAAATTCTCTGAAATGAATATGCTTCAATAAAGACAACATCAAGAGATTTAACATACATATTTTTGAAGAGTTTAAATCTGGATGATGTAAGTATCGGTGTGGAACTGTCTCCTGTAAACATATTTGTTATGCTGATGCCCTTGTGAGATAACAATCCCTTTCCGTTACTTATTCTTTGTTCAATAATTTCCGCATCATCTAATTTTCCGGAAACCATTATCCGGTTGTTATTTTCCTTTTCAACCCATCTGTAAGCCACAATATCTCTGTTATTTCCATGCAGTATTCCTGCCTGACTTGCACCTGTCTGGGATGAGAGGTCCGTTTCCCATTTCCTCAGGACATGGGTGTTTTCAATCCAGTTCTTAACAGTCGGCATCAAACCCTTTTCAATAGCTTCTTTCAATACTTCTATGGATAAACCGTCGATTTCAAGAATAATAATTCCTTTTTTATCGGTTGTTTTAATTCTTTTCGACAGTCTGTTTTCCATTACTTTTATATGTCTGTTGAAGTAATCAAAATCAATAATGCGATAAGCTATTGTTGTTGCAATAGCCATTGCAATGGGTACTCCTAAAAATCCGCTGATTTCCATGCTGACTCCAGGTATAAAAAGTGAAACGATGTAAAAAATCAGTGAATTAATCAGCAGTGCACCTATTCCAAAGCTAAGTATTATAAATTTCATAAGGACTTTCGTCAGGATAGGCCAGAGAATAATATTTCCAATAGTTATTCCTATGGTGATTAGTATTGAATTGTACCAGCTTCCAAGTTCAAAATCACCGATAACAAATGTCATTGCTATGATAGTTAAAACATTAGCTATTGTAACGATTAATATTTTTATAATATCCTTGAATATTTTCATTTATTCCTCTTTGATTTCACAATATAATTCAACAATATGGCCAAAATATCTTTTTAAACTGAATATAGTTTCAGTGTTTCCCATGAGAAAACAATTGACTTTATTAAACGAAATCCTGTTTTATATATATTATTGTAAGTTCATGAAACTATTTATATTTTAAAGTGTAAAAATAGGTATGATTATTATGCTTCAAATTGCAGTTACAGGAAAACCAAATGTAGGAAAATCATCCTTTTTCAATTCAGCTACTTCTTCAGCTGTTGAAATGGCAAATTATCCTTTTACAACAATTGATGCCAATAAAGCTGTTGCACATGTCATTAAGGACTGTCCATGCAGAGAACTGGAAGTTACATGCAATCCGAGAAACTCAATATGTATTGACGGAAAAAGACTGCTTCCGATAGAATTGATTGATGTTGCAGGATTAGTGCCTGGAGCTCATGAAGGAAAAGGATTAGGAAATAAGTTTTTAGATGATTTAATGCAGGCAAAAGTTTTTATACATGTCATTGATGCGTCAGGATCAACTGATATTGAAGGACAGCCTGTTGAAGCCGGATCACACGATCCTTTAGATGATGTTGAATTTCTGGAAGATGAAATTGTCATGTGGATGTATGGAATACTGAGCAGAAACTGGGTCAGACTGGTTAGAAAAATCGAAGCCGAAAAACTTGACATATCAAAAGTAATATATGAACAGCTATCCGGAACAGGAATTGCACTGGAAGATATTATTGAAGCTAAAAGAAATATAAATCCGAATTACATGAAATGGGAAGAAGAAGACTTCATAGAGTTAACCAGAAATATCTTGCACATTGCAAAGCCAATGCTTATTGTAGCCAATAAAGCAGATTTGCCTACATCCAAAGCAAATATTGAAAGATTACAGGAAAAATACCCTAATGTAATACCGGCATCTGCAGAATCAGAAATTGCGCTGGTAAGGGCAGCGGAGGCAGGATTAATCAAATATGTTCCTGGTGAAAGTGATTTTGAAATACTTAAAAAAGATGAATTATCCCAAAATCAGTTAATGGCACTTGAATATATTAAAAGCAATATTTTGGATGTTTACGGAAGCACAGGTATTCAGGATGCATTGAACGAAGCTATTTTCGGTCTTTTAAACAGAATTGTTGTTTATCCTGTTGAAGATGAAAATAAGTACACTGATCAGAAAGGAAATGTTTTGCCTGATGGAATACTGGTTCAAAAAGATTCAAATCCTCATCAGCTGGCATATCTTGTTCACACAGATATTGGTGATAAATTTATGCATGCGGTTGACGCCAGAAGTAAAATGAGAGTGGCCAGCGACTACAAACTTAAAGACGGCGATATCATAAGTATTATCACACGTCAATAGAGAATTTTCCAGCTATTTTAAATGTATTTTCAATTGTTTGGGTATCTTTTAAATACTCATTCGTTATTATTTTTTTTGAATAAAGTGGCAGTGAAAAGTAATTTGATATTAAAATTTCTTCCGTTTAAAAAACAAAGATTTAAATTTATTTTTTGAGATTCTAGTGATGCTCATTCATATAATTACCGGTGTTAATCTCCGGATTTAACCTGTTGTTATTTTATTTATTATTGCTTTGATTTCTTTCTGGTAGTTGGGTAATTTTTAAGATTGTGTCTATGTCACAATTGATTGGCAGTAATTGTTCAACTGCATCTCCTGTTGTTATCTTTAATAAACATGTAAATATTTTAAATGAATTCTTAAAAGGGGATGATTGTGAAATTTACTGTTTTAAATTAAAAAAACAAAATATTTTGACAGAATCGCTATAATCAAACCTTAATTATAGTTTAAATTCAAAAATACTGCTTATTTTAATCGAACAATATCCGTTCTATGGGGCTATTATAATTTTCAACAATATCGTAGGATAAACCTGGGATTTAACTCATAATTTTTTAAAAAGTTTTTTTTATAAACTTATAAATATCATTATATGTATTTTCAAAGATAATAAATACATCAGCTATTGAAAATCTGATAAAAAGAGTTATGGATGTTTTTTAATTTTTCACTACATTTTGCTCTATAACTCATTTTAAAAAATTTGTAAAAAAATTGGATTATTAACTAATTTATTTGGGTATTTTTAATCATTATTATTTTTATTTAATGTTTATTTAAATTTTATTCAATGTTCTATTTAGCCTATAAAGTTCAAATATGCTTTTAATTTCGATTTAAGAGATAGAATTATATATTTTAAGGAATACATATAATTTTACAATGTCGTCAAGTTGATTTTTTTATTTTAACTCTTTGTTTTTAAATTATTAGATCATTATTATTTTATTGGTGTTAATTTGTGTTT
>CADBPS010000030.1 GCA_902796575.1 uncultured Methanobrevibacter sp.
TACTGAATGGTTAGTCTTGTCAAAATTTGAAACCATAACAATTTATATAGCAATTAAACTATTTAAAACATTTGATTTAAAATAGCCCACCCATTTTTGCAAAATTCATCTACCAATTCAGAGAAGTGGTAGTATTCTTTTGCATCATAAGATAAAAAAAATAAATTATTAAGATTTACGAGTAAATACTTATAAATCTCTTCCAAAAATATGTACCGCTGCTGTACCGCCGGTACCCCCAATATTATGAGTCATACCAATTTCAGCACCATCAACCTGACGTTTACCTGCTTCTCCCCTTAGCTGCCATACAACTTCAGCAGCCTGAGCAATACCAGTTGCTCCTAAAGGATGTCCACGAGCTTTCAATCCGCCGGAAGTGTTGATTGGAAAATCACCATCAATTTCAGTTTGTCCTTCTTCAATTGCGATTCCACCTTTTCCTTTTTCAGCAAATCCTAAATCTTCAACAGCTAAAAGACCATTAATCGAAAAACAATCATGCACTTCACATAAATCTATATCTTTAGTTGTGACATCTGCCATTTCATATGCTTTTTTGGAAGCTACCTTTGTTGCTTCAATTGTAGTGATGTCCTTTCTGTCATGTAATGTTAGTGTTCCTGATGCCTGTGCTGATGCTTTAACATAGATTGGAGTGTCAGTGTATTTTTTAGCCAATTCCGCCGGAACGATAACAACTGCAGCTGCTCCATCAGATACTGGTGAACAGTCAAGTAAAGTTAACGGGTCTGCAACCATCGTTGAATTTATAACTTTATCTACCGTGATTTCAAATGGGAACTGAGCATTTGGATTGTTACTAGCATTTTTATGATTGATAACAGAAAACTGTGCAAGCTGCTCACGGGTCGTTCCATATTCGTACATGTGTCTTTTTGCAATCATAGCATATAACGAAGGAAATGTAGCTCCCTGCTGAGCTTCCCACTCGTGATCGGATGCTGTTGCAATAGCTGGTGTTGCATCTACAACATCAGTCATTTTTTCAACTCCTGCTGAAATTACAACATCATGAAATCCTGATGCTACAGCCATAATTCCCTGTCTTAATGCTAATCCTCCCGATGCACATGCAGCTTCAACCCTTGTACTTGGTACTGGATTTAATCCCATATGATCTGAAATTAAAGCAGCAATATGTTCTTGCTGTACAAATAAACCTGAAGACATGTTTCCAACAAACATTGCTTCGATTTCATCTCCACCAATATTTGCATCTTCAATAGCTTTTACACCTGCTTCAGCTATTAAATCCCTGAATGATGAATCCCATAATTCGCCGAATTTTGTCTGTGAAACCCCTATAATCGCAACATCTCTCATATTCTAACCTCCAGTTTTTTACATTTTGATTTTTCCTTTGAATTTAGCATAGACCGCATAGTCAACATAAGATTTTTTACTTATTAATTCTTGTGTTTTAGGAGCTAAATCTCTTTTTTCTGTTATTTCATCTGTTACTTCAATAGCAAATCCGTCACTTCCTGCACCTGACCCGTAGGAAATCACAAATATTTTATCTCCAGGTTCTGCAACATCCAAAATATTTGATAATGCCAATGGTACAGCTCCAGAGTAAGTGTTACCTATGTTTGGAGTTAATAATCCCTGCTTATATTGTTCTGGAGTGAAACCTAATTTTTTACCGGCTCTCAAGTAGAATTTTCCGTTTGGCTGATGGAAACATGCATAATCATAATCCTCTGGTTTGGTGTCAGTTTCTTCAAACAGCATTTTTGCTGCACTCAATACATGTTTGAAGTATGCAGGTTCACCTGTAAATCGTCCACCGTGAGATGGATAATCTTCACCCTCTCTTCTGTAAAAATCAGGAGTATCTGTTGTGAAACTGCATGTGTGTATAATATCTGCCAGTGTATTTTTGTTACCGATAATATATGCCGCACCACCTGCAGATGCAGTGTATTCGAGTGCATCTCCCGGTGCTCCCTGTGATGTGTCTGCCCCAATAGCTAGTCCATATTCAATCATTCCACTTTCAACAAGCCCCATGGACATTTGTATACCTGCAGTACCTGCTTTACATGCAAATTCCAAATCAGCAGCCGTCAGTTTAGGTGTTGCACAGACTGCTTCAGCAACAATAGTTGCAGTTGGTTTAACTGCATACGGATGTGATTCAGATCCAACATAAACTGATCCTATTTTTTCAGGATCAATTTGAGCCCTAGCTAATGCATATCGAGCAGCAGTAACTGCAATAGTTGCAGTATCTTCATCAGCAGAAGGAACTGATTTTTCATTAACAACCAAACCATTTGATAATGCTACAGGGTCATCACCCCACACTTTAGCAATTTCTTCAACCTTTATTCTATATGATGGCACATACGCCCCATACCCTACAATTCCTACCATTAAATCACCATTAATTTAAATTTTACTAAAAAAACATTAAAAACTATCTATAATTAATTAATATATGATTTAACATAATATATAAAACTAACTACATAAATTGAAGAAAATTAAGAGAAAAAAACAGTATTATTCAATATGCAGTTGCCGGGATTCGAACCCGGGTTGTAGGCTTGGAAGGCCCAAGTAATAACCAGACTATACCACAACTGCAAGAAATAGAAAGTGCGGCGTCCGGGATTTGAACCCGGGTCTCTAACGTGGCAGGCTAGAGTCTTAACCAGGCTGGACTAACACCGCATAATAAAAACAAACAACAATATCATATTGAGTTGATATAATATATAAACTTTTCGATTTTATCTGTTAAGAACCTGATGAATGATTAATTTATCATCTTCATCCAAAATCCTAATGACCAATAAAACAATTATATAAAAGATAATACTCACTGGAATTGCAACCCACATTGATAAATGAGTGAGATATAGGAATACACCCAATATAATAGAAGCAAAGGCAATTTTACCGATATCAAACACTAAATGTCTGTCCGGAAGATGATCAATTCTTGAAAGCATCACCAGCATCAATACCAGAATTAAAATTTCGCTTAAAACAGTTGCAACCGAGGCACCATAGACAGAATAATTTGGAATTAAGAATAAATTAAGAACTACATTAAATAAAGCAGCAGCACAATAAATTTTAGTAACTGAAACTTCATTGTGGGATGCATTTAAAACTAAAGAACATGCACCGTTGATAAACAGGAAACAGACCGTCCAGATTAAAATCCTAAGAACATTGTCTGCACTGGCATACTGGTTACCGTAACAGAAAACAATTATATCATTGGCATAGAACAAGACAAAAACAGAAATAGGAATAGTAACCAGAGACAGATACTTAACTGATTTGACAAAACTAAGGTTCAATAAATCTTTTTCATTTTTAAAAAGCTTGCTCATAACAGGAAATACAACAGCAGTATAGATAGAATAAAACAAAGTCAAAACTGTGATTAATTTGTATGTAGCATTATAAAGACCTGTTTGATATGCACTTGAAAATTGAGTTAGCATAACCATATCAATTGAATAATAAATTGTATAAAATAATGTGGTTAAAGCAAAAGGAAAACTAGCTTTAAGCAATGTTTTAGAGAATTCGAAATCAAAAGACAATTTGGGAACGACAATGTTACGAAGTACTGCATAGAGGGAATAAATACAACCAAACAAATTAGCAACAATATAAGCTAAACTGATACCCCATAAATTCCAGTCAGTAAATGAAACAATTATAATGAACAGTAAGTTAAATATTGAAATAATAATGGAAGAAATTGCCTGATAATGCAATTTTTCATGTGCCTGAAATGAAGTATTGAAAGTGAAATTAGTGGACATAATTATATTTTCAACACCAAATAAAAGACATATTGCAATTACATAAGAATCCCATCCCAGCATTAATGGTATAACAAAGGTCAATACTAAATACAATGCATATAAGAAGAATTTAGTAGTGATACAAACTCCCATATACTTGGGCTCATTCTCAAAATCTGTAGAAATCGCTCTTACAATATATGTTGTAAGCCCAAAATCAAGAAAAATTCCCATCATTGATGCAAAGGAAACAGCAGTTCCTAAAACACCATTATTATAAACACCCAGATAACGAGCAGTAATGATTGTCCAAACAAAAGCACATATGCTGGATACAATCTGAGAGACAACCATCCAACTCATATTTGCAAAAACTGTTCGAACACCACTCATAGTATAATCATTTATAGAAAATCATTTTTAAATTTTTCTAGCAGTAACACAAATCCAATCATTTTCATCATTGAAATAAGCTTTGAAATCACTAAAACCAGTTTTTTTAAGAGATTCTTCTAAAACTTCGCTAGAATATATATTCATATCCAAAAGCTCAATTAAATCAGCATATTTATCCATTTCACCTTCACGATAAACTGCTTCATTGCATAAAAAAATCAGCCCATCCTTTTTAAGAACCCGATTAACTTCACGTAAATCACCGATAAAATCAGGCCAGAAATAAATTGTTTCGAAACCAGTTACAATATCAAAGGTATTATCTTCAAATGGCATTTCGCTGACTGATGCCTGGATAACTTCAACTTTACCATCAGCAACAGCTTTTTGATTGAAATCAATTGATTTTTCAACACTGACTTCAGAGTAATCAATGCCAACTACTTTACCAGTGGTAATCTGCTCTGCAAATCTTTCAAGATTTCTTCCGCCACCGCATCCAATATCAAGAATTATATCATTTTCATTGATTTCAAAATGACTCACGCCCCATTGTGCCATGGATTCATGAGATTCGTTCATTCTGTCAAGTATCTGATTGCCTAATTCACCAACAGGCTTTCTGGCATTTATAATTAATTTTTTATCTTCAATATTGTGACCTGTATTAACTTTATCATCCATATTAACACCTTAATTATTTTTTCATACCCTTACGTGTCTTAATAGCTTGACCACTCATGAATTCATTAATTTCACATGCGGATAACAATGATTTACCATATGCCAGTAGTTTATCCTCTTCATTGACTATTAAAACTTCATCACGTGCACGGATATTCTCATCACATTCAACAACAAATTTTGAAAAAACACTTTTGCCATCCAGTGCAAAAGGCTCCGAGTCTTTATTAACCACTATGCGGTTTTTTGGATATGGACATGACTCATGTAATCTTCTGGCGCCCTCCTTAGACAATACTAAAAAAGAGTCTGATGCGCGCATATTCACAATCAATGTTTTTCCGTCATAAACATGTCTGATTTTACCGGTTTTTTTGCTTTTTTCGACATTGATATTGCCTTTGAATAATGCGTCCCCTGCACCATTGCCGAACTGATAGTCAGCTATTGCCCTGATTTTTTTAATATCATCTTTTTTATATCTTATTTCATCAGAATTAACAGATTTATTATATAATCCGATATTCAATTCTTTAATGATTTTTGAATGGATTAAGATCTGTTCATAATTTTTGATAAAATCAGAAAGAAAATTGCTGAGGTATTCCAAACTGTCAACATCCTTTATTTTTGGAGAATCATTTTGACTTAAAGGATAAACTTCATCTATTTCAAGAGGAATCAAGCCAAATGGAACATCAAGTACCATAAAATCAGTATTATCTAAATCTATTTCCTGCTCAGAACCAAAAACATGAAATTCTCCCAATTTCCCAGATATGAATTTGGAATATGGTTTGCGTGAAGGAGGCAAAACAATCAAATCACGTTTTTTAGACATTTCTTTGAGTTTTTGATGATGTCTTAAAACTTCCGGCCTTTTTAATGATTCTGAACCAGTGTAGAAAAATGCTGATTTTTTGCTTCTTGGGTCATATTTTTCAAAATCTTCATTATAATTGGCCAATTGGCGTACAGCATCAAGCAATGCAGGATGGGCTCTGCAGCGTTGTTCAACAAGTTCCATTAAGCTTCCTTCATAAATAGCTTGCCTGATTAATCTTAATTCTGCAAATGAAACATACAGATTATGTTGGGCTATTAAGTCTCGTCTCTGTTTTTTAGGCATTGCCCTTAAGTCATCTGGAGTGTATTTGGAACAGACTTCACATGAACATGGCATTTCCTGAAGGTTTTCCAGTTTAAATGTTCCTCTTGTTGAAAGCAACCTGTCATCTTCAGCGTATAATATGTATGCTGCTGAATCAAACAAATCACAGCCCATTGCCACAGCAAGAGCAAAAACCATAGGGTGGCCAGCACCCATCAGATGACGGGGAACATCATCAGGCAAATACATTATTGAGTTCATAACAACATCTACAAGATCTTTATAATGATAAGATTCCATCAAAGGAACAACAGCTCCAATAGGATACAAATCAGCATCCAAACTAGCTAACTGAGTTGCACAATCCTGCCTTAAATCAGGAAATGTTGATCCCTGAACAACAGAGTTTAAAAGCATTTTAATATTATTTTCTTTTTTGATTTTAACTGCTTCTTTTGCACGTTCAATTGTAATTTTCAAATCATTTTCAGCTTTTTCACGATCAACAAAAGGTGCAGTAGGAATATCCAAACTTGTTCCAATATCACTGCCAATCAAATCCTGAAATTCAATGACTTCTTTATTTGAAATGTCAATATCCCCATATACCGATAACTGAAATGATCCCGAATCAGTCATTACCGGACCTGAAAAATTAATTAATTCATGCAGACCTTTATCTAAAGCTTTTTGCTTTAATTCATCATCTTTATATATTAAATAAGCATTGGTTATTACAATGTCTGCACCATATTTTTTAACATCAATTGCCTGTTTGCGAGGATGAATAACAGGCATCAGTGCCGGTGTTTTAACATCACCATGATTGGTTTTTAAAACACCAACTCTTCCTCTCATATCTTTAGCTTTTATATCAAACATAATGTTGCCCGAAAAAATTCATTTTAAAATAATTATTATAACAAAATAATATATAAATCTAACTTATTTCACATTATAAGAAATTAGAATAATTATAATTCTCACCGGTTTATTTCACTATAAGTTGAATACAATCCGTAAGCCCATACTAAAAAGCCGATTACCGAAAAAATAATGCCCCATCTTAAAAATATTTTAAGAAAAATACATACAACAGAAATTGCAAAAATCAAAACACCTTTCTGGACATTACCAAGATAAGCAATACCTAAACCCGGAAACAAAAATGAAATAATATAAGGAATAGACATTCTAATATCCATTACTAACAAACCTCCTAACTATTATATTATATAATCTTTTTATATAAAAAAAATTATAGTTTTATCTGATTAAAATGAATTATGAAGAAAATGCACGTGTGATTAGTGATGATATTTTTAACCTAATCAACACGTGTTTTGAGAATGAAAGAAAAAGTAAGGATAGTAAGTATAGGGTTAATTTTTTTGATACTTATAAAAATTATTTTGTTTTAACAGATGATGGATCATATTCTATTAACTCTAGAGAAATAAATCATAAAATTGAAACATTACATACATCTACCGGTGCAATAAGTGAGGCTTTTGAGAAATTTATCAAACCAATGAAATTTGACTATAGTAAGGATATTGCTATTTTGGATATTTGTGCAGGATTAGGATATAATTCATCAGCAGCCATTGATGATTTTTTGAAAAAAGAAGATAATTCCAATTTAACAATAGATATGGTTGAGATATCATCACCAACTCTTGCATGTGGACTTTTAGTGCCATCACCAATTGAAGCCCACAATATTACATGTAAGGCTATTGAAGAGGAACTGATTAAAACAAACTATGCCTGTCTGGAACTGGAAAAAACAGCAATCCCCAAAAACATTGATATTAACGTTTATATAGAAGATGCAAGAAAAACCGTGCAGAATTTAAAAGACAAACAGTATGATGCTATATTTCTTGATCCCTTCAGTCAGAATATGGCTCCTGAATTATTCAGCCTTGATTTGTTTAAGGAATTTAAAAGAATTATTAAGGATAATGGTATTATTGCAACATATACATCAGCAGCACCTGTAAGAGGAGCGTTCATTGAAGCAGGATTTTATGTAGGACAAGGTCCAATTTTCGGGCGCAAACAGGGAGGAACATTAGCCAGTCCTTCACCTGAAATGCTAGAAATATCCCTTCCAAAAAACGATGAGATAAGAATCGCACTGTCTGATGTAGGCATTTCATTTAAAGATCCCGGATTAAATAACAGCAGCAAATACATATTAGATAAACGAACAGAAGAAAGACATCGGGAAAGACACAACACCAGAATTTCATCGGCCGTTAAAACCCCAATATTTTTAGGAGATGAAATGGATGATGAAAAGTTAAAACGTCGGGTTGAGCGTAATTTAGCCAAAATGAATATACCATCAACAACATCTTCTGAAGCAATGTATATTGTTGAAATTGAAAATAAATATAATAAAAAACAGGATAAAACAAATAATTCAAGAAATAGAATTTTAGATATGGAGAAAAAATTAAAAGAAGTTAAAAATGGAAAATTATGAGAAAATCATTTGACCATTTTTTAAAGTATAAGCTGCATCTTTTGTAGATGGAACAGCTTTTGACATGACTTTAAGAGGCTGAGCAGACCCATGAGTGTTACCAAAAATACTCCAGTCCGAATCACAATTTGCACAGAAAATGTGACCTTCAGCACTTCCGCCTTCTTTGAGACCTGTCGCCGGGAAAACACCCCAGTTGCTGGTTTCATCACCAGCCCAAAAGATACCCCAGTAAAGCTCATTGCTTCCACAGTATGGACATACCCTCTGGAAAATAGTCATATAATATTTATAATCATATTGGGACAGTTCACCTGAAGCAGATGGTCTTCCAATAGCCATTATAGTTCTTCCATCTGGTGAAACACCATATTCTGAGTAATATAACACCTCTACAGCTTTGACAGTAATAGTATTGTGAAGAACAAGTCCTGTCTGTGAATCTTCTGATGTTACATCATATACACCATTGTTTAAAGTTAATTCGAGACAAGCACATCCATTACTATCCGTTAAAACTTCATGTTTTACATTGTCAACGGTAATATACACCTTGGTATTCCTGGCTAATGATCCGTCACCATTATATAAGAAAATATCAAAACAGGTACCTTTTTGTTCACTGATAACATCATTTGCAAACATTGTTGTCAATACTCCAACAAAATTAGATGCATATTCACCAGTGCCGGGATTGATTGCAGTTAAAATATAAATGCTCGGAAGCAAATTAATATTCAATCTGGCTATTCCTCTGCTGTCAGTTGTTCTGTAATAAAAGACACCATTAATATTAAATGTAACCTTGGAATTAGTTAACAGGGAACCGTCAGAATTTAAAAATTTTGCTTCATAATTTGTACCATTCTTATAAAACTTGGTAATATCAGATCCGTTAACAGACGGCAAAACGGAAATTGAATTTGATTGTCTTAATCCACTTTCATGAATTGCAGTCAGAATATAATCTCCGGACGGCAAATTAATATTTAATTTTGCAGTACCATTTTCATTGGTTTTCCTGTTGTAAAATACTCCATTGATATTAAATGATACACCACCGTTAGCCAACGGATTACCATTGCCATCTAACATTTTAGCATAATACTGAGTATCATTCTGATAGATTTTAACAATATCATTACCGGATAAAGTTGATAAAACACAGACCCCACTGCTTAAATTAACACGATTAGCATAAGAAGAGGTAATCGTATAGATACCCGGATTTAAATTAATGGCAATCGAAGCAGTACCGTTCGAATTAGTAGTTCTATAATAATTAACCCCACAAACGTTAATGCCAACAGAAGCATTTTCTATAGGACAATTATTGTGAGTCAAAGTAACTTCATATCTTGTACCATTCTTGTAATACAATGATATATCCTGTGCAGACAATGAATAATCATCGTAATTTGCGGTTTCTATATCATTATCTTCTAAAGAATACCCCAACGGAGGCTCTTCTTCAGAATCACTTGCTTCAACATCATCAACAGAGGTTGCATCAAAAGCAGCAACAGCAGAAACTGATGATAAGAAAACAAGAGTTATTAAAAAAATACAAAATTTTTTGTTAAACATGTATTAACCTCATTGAGATACAAAATTTTTTCATCTTTGTATCGTACTAATATTGTATTTAGTTTTTCTTATAAAAAGCTTTTGATTTTAAAAAAAAGAGTAAAATAGCCCAATTATCCAAAATAAAACAAAATAAGGCTTAATTTAATTCTACTTGTTTGAATGATAATTAAAAAAACAACAGTAGAATCTTTATTAACAAAATTAAAAGTACTAGAAGCCTTATTTATGAATGAAAAAATAACATTAAAACACCAAAACATTATGAAAAATATGATAATTATAAAAAAAATAAAGTGATTGAAAAAGTTACAAAAAACTCCATTAAAAAAGAAGTCAAAAAAAAGAAAAAATAAGAAAAACAAATGAAAATATGTGAGAAACAAAAAAAATAATTTGAGCTGAAAAAACAGCTATTCAACAGTTACACACTTGGCAAGATTTCTTGGTTTATCCGGATCAAAGCCTTTTTCAAGTGTAATATAATAGGATAACAATTGTAAAGGAACAATATAAACCAAAGGAGCAATAATCTCCGATACATTGCGATTAATAGGAAAAACTTCCGGAGCTTTGTTAAATAATTCTTCATCATCATCTGCACCGAAAGCCAATACGCGTGCACCTCTGGATTTGACTTCTTCAAGATTACTCATTGTTTTCCTATGAGAATCACCTGGAGGAATAACGATAACAACCGGAATTCCCTCATCAATTAAAGCCAATGGCCCATGTTTTAATTCGCCTGCAGCATATCCTTCACCATGAATATAAGAAATCTCTTTTAATTTCAATGCCCCCTCAAGTGCAGTCGGATAGGAATAACCTCTTCCAAGGTAGAAAAAATCTTTAGCATAGTTATAACGTTTTGACATCGATTTAATTGATCCAACATTTTCGAGTACCTCATCAATATAATCAGGAACTTTATCCAATTCATCAACTAAATCGTAATTTTTAGCCATTAATGCAGCAAACAGATAAATTGCAGTTAACTGAGATACATAAGTTTTAGTAGCAGCTACTCCAATTTCAGGACCTGCCTGAGTTTGAATAACATACTGAGCCCTTCGGGTAATCGAAGAACCAACAACATTAACTATACCTAAAGTTTTAGAAGTTTCATTGGCGATGTCCAATGCTTTAAGAGAATCAGCAGTCTCACCAGATTGAGAAATAAAAACAACCAATGTATTTTCATCCAGCGTTTTAGCAGAATACTTAAACTCGGAAGCTAAAATGACATCTGTAGAAATTCCAGCTAAAGACTCAAGCAAATACTTACCCGTTAGGGAAGCATGATAAGAAGTTCCGCAGGCAACAAAACAGATTCTTGAAACATGACCTAAATCATCAATGATACTCTGAATATTATCTTTCTGAGTCAATGTGTTTCTAACAGCAGTGCCCTGTTCATTAATTTCCTTGATCATAAAATGATCATAACCTTCTTTTTCAGCCATTTCCGGAGTCCAGTTGATTGTATCAATTTCTTTGTGAACGATATTATCAAACTCATCATGAACGACAACATCATTCTTGTCTAGAATAACAATCTCCCCCTTTTCAGGATAAATAATATCATTGGCATATTTTAAAATAGCTGGAGAATCAGATGCAAGATAATAAGCATCATCACTAATGCCAATAATCAATGGAGAATCTTTACGTGTGGCAACAATTTTATCCGGTTCATTGGAAGAAACCGCAGCTATTGCATAAGCACCCTGTAAAATATCAATTGTTTTTCTAAGTGCATGTTCTAAATCCAGTCCTTCATCCATGTATTTTTGAATTAAATGAGGAATCACCTCAGTGTCCGTATCAGATTTAAAAATATGGCCTTCAGCTATTAAATTTGCCTTGATTTCAGAATTATTCTCTATAATACCATTATGCACAACAGCAATAGTATTTTCTTCATCAAGTTGAGGATGCGCATTAAGTTTTGACGGATCACCATGAGTAGCCCACCTTACATGAGCAATACCATAATTTCCAGGCATATCTGCCAAATCCAACTTATTATTAACTTCTTCAATTTTACCTTTATCCTTTTTAATATGCATATTGCCATCATAAGTAGCTAAACCAATTGAGTCATAACCTCTATACTCCAATTTAGAAATACAGTCAAAAAGAATAGGAGCTACTTTTTTATCATCATCTTTTAAAATACAACCTACAATACCACACATTGCAAACACCTTTTAATAGTTGTAAATATCTTCATATAATTCTACAACATCCCCAATAATTAAAATAGCCGGAGTATTAATATCTTCATTGGAAATATTTTCAAGAGTTGAAAAGATTACTTTCTCATCAGGTAATGTTCCATTTTCAATAACACAAACAGGAGTACTTCCATCACGATACTTCATAATTTCATGAGTATTTTCACGGATATTGCCTATACCCATTAGTATAACTAAAGTATCGGCAGTATAATCCCAATGAACTTGACTTTCATCCTTTGTTGGATCTTCATGGCCTGTAACAATTGTAACTGATGTTGCAACAGCCCTGTGAGTTACAGGTAAACCCAAAGATGTTGGAACACCAATAGCTGAAGTTACACCAGGAACAACTTCAAATTCAATGTTATTTTCCATTAAAGCTAAGATTTCCTCACCACCTCGACCAAATACAAAAGGATCACCGCCTTTAAGACGAACCACATTTTCATAATTGCGTGCTTGAGTGATAATCAAATCATTAATCTGATTCTGCGTTTTATAATGCTCCCCTGCTTTTTTTCCAACATAAATTCTTTCAGCACTATCCGGAACATGATTTAGAATTTCATCATTGGCCAAGTAATCATAAAAAACAACATCAGCCTTATTTAAAATTTTAACAGCCTTCAATGTAATTAAATCAGCATCTCCCGGCCCAGCACCAATTAAATAAACAACCATTAAAATCACTCATAAAAATCCTTTGAAAAAGTTTAAACCATCAGTTGAACCTAAAATATCTTCACAGGCTCTTTCAGGATGAGGCATCATCGCACAAACAAGTCCTGATTCATCACAAACACTAGTAATAGACTCTAAAGAACCATTAGGATTTTTATCTTTGAACTGGAGGACAATTTGATCTTGATCTTTTAACAAATCAATATCTTCAGTATAAAACCTACCTTCGGCATGAGCAATAGGTATTTTAACAGTTTGACCTTTTTTAAAATCTTTGGTAAACGGAGTTCTTGTATTAGAAACTTTTAAATCAACCCATTCACAATTAAATTTGGGATTTTCATTAGTGATGAAAACACCTGGAACAAGACCAATTTCACCTAAAATTTGAGCACCATTACATATACCTAAAACAGGTTTTTCTTCTTTAACTAATGATTTGATACCATCAATAACTGGAGTGATTGAAGCCATAGCACCAGCCCTCAAATAATCACCATAAGAAAAACCACCCGGAATAACGACACCATCCAAATCATCCAAATTGTCATTATTCCACCAAACATACTCAACATCCAAACCAACTAATTCAATAGCGCGGGCCACATCCCTATCACAATTGGTTCCTGGAAATCTAATAACACCAATTTTCATAAAAATCACACTATTTAATCTAAAGCGGTAACACTAATTTCGTAATTATGAATTACCGGATTACAAAGTAATCTTTCACACATATCCACCACATTTTCATTAACTTCAGACTCATCATCACCATCCATTTCAAAGGTAATAATATCAATAGTTTTAGCATTATTAACATCATAACCAAGCAAATCAAGAGACCTTTCAATAGTTGTGGCTTCAGGGTTCAACATTCCATTTTTAAGAGAAATTTTAACTTCAACATTAAATAACATTTAAATCACCTTTTCATCATCAGGAATAATCCTGTTATAAACTTCAATATAAGCATCCATAACTTGGGAATCTTTACCTTTTCTAAATAACTCTTTGTCCAACATTTCCAGAGTTTCACTATCCCATAATCTGCAGCCGTCAGGTGAAATTTCATCACCCAAAAGAATATTGCCTTCTTTATCTTTACCGAACTCAACTTTATAATCCACTAAAATAATGCCTGCATCAGCAAAGAATTTGGTTAAAATATCATTGATTTTTAAAGCCTTCTGAGTTAGAATGTCGATTTCTTCCTGAGTAGCAATACCTAATGCCTTAATAATTGAATCATTAAGCATAGGATCATGATACTCATCATCTTTAAAATCCATCTGAACAATAGGCGGATCTAACTTAACACCATCCTCAATAGGATATTTTCTAACCAAACTTCCAGTAGCAATATTACGGACAATAACCTCAATTGGAATCATATCCAATTTTTTGGCTAACATTACATTATTTTCAATCAAATCTATATACTGTGTCTTAACACCATTATCCTCCAGAACTTTAAAAATCTTGGCCGAAATAATCGCATTATAGGCACCTTTCTTGTCCATCACTTCTTTTCGTGCCCCATCACCAGCAGTCATATCATCTCTGAATTCAATAATAACCTCATCATCCTTGCTGGTTGTGAACACACTTTTTACTTTACCACTATTAATCAAATCTTTTTTGTCCATGAATATCAACAAAATAAATTATTTATTAATAAAGGTTATATTTGAAATGTTATATAATGTTAGTTATTTTTTATCCCGTTGGACTGTCAAGTTCTTAGTGTTAATTTGCTGTTTTCGTTCAAGATATTTTTCTTTCAATAATGAAACCGGATAATTATTATTTTATTCTAAATAATGATATTTTGTTAGAATACTAGTAATTAATGAAATATAATAAAATTACAAACTTGATTTAATCACTTTCGGGAAATATAATTTCCCATATTATCTTCAACCACGCTATCCTGAAAGTTATTTAACCAGTATGCCATTAATTTCAGCAATGAATATTCACTTATTTAATTGAATTTTTTACTAACTTCTTCAACAGCAAGAACTAAAGGATCTGTAACCATGGAAACTGGAGGTGCATAAGCAAATTCTACATTACTTAATTCAAAACAGGTTAAACCTTCTGTAATAGCCAATGTCATTGTATCAATTCTTTCAGCAACTCTTTCTTCAGCTATTATTTGACAACCAATAATTCTTCCTTCACTGTCGCAGATAACTTTAATATCCATCGGTTTTGCATTAGGATAATAACGTGCCCTTGTAAGTGCTTCTATTTTTTGTACAATCGGTTTGATTCTGTTATGCTGTGCAGAACCTGAAGTGTATCCGACAGCACCAAATTCGAGTTTTCCGATTTTTGATACCATTGAATTTAAAACCGGATTAAAATTGGATTTTTTGCCACATATTGTTCGGGCTAATGTTTTTGACTGGCGGACTGCAGTTGTTCCTAATTGGCTGATTGTGTTTGATCCAAGTATTAAATCTTTGGATTCGACACAGTCTCCAACTGCATAAATATCTTCAACACTGGTTTCCATGTGTTCATTGACTTTAATTGCCCATCTTCCAATTTCACATCCCGCCACTTTTCCTAAATCAAGTTCTGCTCTAACTCCAGTAGCTATAATTACTAAATCAGCATCAATTATTTCGTCATCACCAAAGCATACTTTTTCAACAGATTTTTCACCAATCAGTTTGGTGACAGGTTTGCCTAAAACAACATTAATGCCTTTTTCTTCAAGATAGTCAACAATAATATCCGCCATGTCTTTATCAAGAGATCTTGGTACTATTTGCGGCATCATTTCGCTTAATGTAACATTTAATCCTTTTTTCATCAATGCATATGCTATTTCAATACCTATTAAACCGGCACCCATAACAACTGCACTTTTAGCATTTTTGATAGCATCCTGAACTTTAATACCATCATCAATGTTTCTGATTTGATAAACACCATTCAAATCAACACCATCCATTGGAGGGACAAATGGATTGCCTCCAGTAGCTAAAACTAATTTATCATATTTTATTTCTGTTGATTTGGAATTCTGTTCATAAGTAACAGTTTTTTTATCATTATCAACAGAGGTAACTTCAACTTCTGTAATAACATTGATGTTTTTAGATTTATAATCTTCAGGTGTTCTCATTACAATATCATCAAATGAAGCAATTTTTCCAGACAATACATAAGGAATGGCACATGGAGAATATGCGACCTTATTATCCCTTGTAAGAACAGTTATTTCACAATTACTATCAATTTTACGAATATTTGAAGCTGTGGATATTCCTCCAGCTCCTCCACCTACAATTACTATTTTCATTAACAAAACCTCACGAGATGAATAAACATATAACAATAACCATTATGTTAATCATTAATATAAATAATTGGTCTATTGAATAACATACAGTTATCGAAATTAGCATATTTGTGCTTAATTCATAATAAAAATCAAATGAATGACTTGAATTCGATATAGTCTAACCCAAAAAGAAAAATATGTAAATCCGAAAAAAAGTTGAATATTATTGAAAATCAGAGAAAAATTCATGCCAAAAATAGCTATTGGTTAAAATTTAATAAATTTATAGAAAAAGCACATATAAATTACTCCCCTTCCTTTTTTAATTGACTAATAAATTAAAATTCTATCTAAAAGTACAAATCAAAGACAACAACAAAATACAAATGAGTATAATAATCCATTTATTGAAATAAACATAATACACAAATTTACAAATTAAAAAATATATTTAAATGAGAATAAATACACTAATTAATATATCTCATAAGATATCTGAAGAAATAGTTAGAAAGATAATATGTTAAAATATGATTTTTCACTATTTAGGTAAACAAAAGTAGGTGATGAAACTGATTCGCAATGAGGATATGAAATATATTTATGAAAATTTATCCGTTGAAGAAAAGAGTAAATTTGAAAATTCTACCCTTTTAATTACTGGATGTGGAGGATTTTTAGGTTATTATTTCATGCACTTTTTCAAGGAGTATGCTGAAGATTTATCTATTAAGAAAATTATTGGACTGGATAATTTTATGTTAGGGGAATCTGAATGGATAAAAAAATTAAGAGAATTAGATATTTTTGATATTGTTACATTTGATATCATAACTGATGACATAAATGATGTTGTCAATAGTAATGAAGCAGACTTTATCATTCATATGGCTTCAATTGCTTCACCAACATTTTATAGGCAACACCCTATTGAAACACTAGATGCGAATATTTGGGGTTTGAGAAGACTATTTAATTTCTATGTAGATAAAAATATTAAAGGATTTTTGTTTTTTTCCAGTTCCGAGATTTATGGTAATCCAGATATGAATAATATTCCAACTTCTGAAGATTATAATGGTAATGTATCCTGTACTGGTCCAAGAGCCTGCTACGATGAATCTAAGAGATTTGGAGAAACAATGTGTAGATTATTTTCAGAAAAATATAATATGCCAATTGGTGTTGTAAGACCATTTAACAATTATGGTCCTGGAATGAAGATTAACGATAAGCGTGTCCCTGCTGATTTTGCAAAGGCAATATATGAGAACAATAATATCAGTATTCTATCAGATGGCAGTCCCACTAGAACATTTTGTTACATTTCAGATGCAATAATCGGATATTTAAAAATTTTATTATATGGAAAATATGATTTCTTTAATATTGGTATTGATTTTCCTGAAATTTCAATTAAAGAATTAGCAGACATTTATGTCGAGGAAGGTAAAAAGATATTTAATTATACCGGAGAGGTTTTATATGAAATATCCGAGGACAAAGATTATTTAACAAACAATCCTGAAAGAAGATGTCCGGATATTAGTAAAGCTAGAAATGTTTTAAATTATAATCCTTCAATTGAAGTTAGGGAAGGTGTTGGAAGGTTTTTACAATTTATTAAGGAAACTAGTGAAGACGATTTTATATGGTGATTAAAGAATGATAGTTACAGTTTTTGGCCTAGGATTTGTTGGTTTAACAACAGCATTAGGTTTCGCAGACAATGGAATTAAAGTTTATGGAATTGAGGTTGATTCAAAGAAGGTTGAGATATTAAAATCGGGAAAAATACCTTTCTTTGAACCGGGTTTAGATGAAGCTCTTGAAAGAAATTTAAATGAAAACTTTTTCATAACTGATGATTTAAAATCAGCTATTAATGAGAGTGATTGCATTTATTACTGTGTAGGTACACCATACGGTGAGAATGGTCAGGCAGATTTAACATATCTATTTTCAGCAATTGATTCAACATTAAATGTGCTATGCAATGATAAATTCCATGTTTTAGTTACTAAATCCACTATTCCTCCTACAACAACTAGCGAAAAAATTATTCCGTATATCGAAAGTAAAGGCTATCGAACAGGAATTGATTTGGGTGTTGCAAATAATCCTGAATTTTTAAGAGAAGGTCATTGTTGGGATGATTTTATAAATGCTGATAGAATCGTTCTGGGAGTTAATGATAACAAATCTAAAGAAATTTTAAGAAATTTATATTCATCATTTTCGTGCCCAATTCATACGGTTGGACTAAATACCAGTGAATTTATCAAATACTTATCAAATACATTACTTGCAACTTTAATTAGTTTTTCAAATGAGATGTCAATTATTGCAGATACATTGGGCGACATTAATGTTTCACAAGCATTTAAAATTTTACATCAGGATAATCGCTGGAGCGGATCAGATATTACATCATATATCTATCCCGGTTGCGGTTATGGAGGTTATTGTCTTCCAAAAGATACTAATGCCATTTATGCATTGACAAAATCTAAAGGATTTGATGCTGAAATCTTAAAAAATACAATTAAAACCAATGATAATATTACAAGTTTTATTGTAGATAAAATAACTCGGAATATTAGTGAAGATAGTAAAATTGGTATTTTGGGGCTTTCATTTAAACCTGGTTCAGATGATGTGAGAGATAGTGCGTCTGCAAGAATCATCAAAATACTATTAGATAGAAACTATGACAACATTATAGCATATGATCCTATGGCAATCGATGAATTCAAAAATTTTTACAATTATGATATTGAATATTATAACACAAAAGAAGAAATTATTGAATTGGCTGATGAATTAGTTATATTAACAGCATGGGACGAATTTAAGGATTTAGATAAAAAAACTGAGAAAAGAATTGTTGACTGCAGATATATATTATAAAAGGTTTTAAAATGGAACAATATACATTACTAACCGGCGGAACAGGATTTATAGGAAGCCATTTACTTGAAAGATTGCTTGAAAACAATAAAGTAATACTTCTTAAAAGATCATTTTCAGATACTTGGAGAATTGATAAATTTATAAATAATGACAATTTATTATTGCTGGATATAGATAAAACAAACTTAACAGATATTTTTAATAATTATCAAATTGAGGGGATTTTTCATCTTGCGGCAGCATATATTAAAAATCCAACACATGAGGACATAATGACAACGGTTAAATCAAATATTGAATTTCCAACAGAATTACTTGATTTAGCTTCTAATAATAATGTTAAATATTTTATTAATACTGGAACATACTTTGAATATTCATTAGCCAAATTACCATTAACAGAATCATCAAATGTTGATTCACTGAATTTTTATTCAACATCAAAAATAGCATTTGAAGACATTTTGAAATATTATTCAAAGGAATATGATATTAATGCATCCACCCTGAAATTGTATACGCCTTACGGTCCAAGAGATGATGAATCCAAGATAATACCATATTTAATTTTAAATACATTGAATAAACAGGAAATTAAAATTAATAATCCTAATAACAGATTAGATATAGTTCATGTGTATGATATTATAGATGCATACATTAATCTAAAAGAAAATATTTTAAAATTCAAAAAATATGAATCATTTAATGTTGCTAGAGATATTGACTACAGTATTAATGATATTTATCAAACAATTAAATTTAATTTAGAAATTGAAAACAAAAATATCATTGATAACAATAAAAAGGAGATGTTTTCAGATCCTACAAAAATTAAGGAAATATTAAACTGGGAGCCAAAAATAGATATTAATGATGGAATAAAAAATACAATCGAATATTATAAGAATAAATATAACATCAAATGGAGATAGGATAAAATGGATAGATTTAACATTATGGAAACAGATTTTGAAGGAGTATATATCATTGAACCAACAGTACATGCTGACCATAGAGGATATTTTGTCAAGACATATGATGAGGAAGAATTCAGTGCAAAAGGATTAGATTTAAAATTTGTTCAGGATGATCAATCATGTTCATCAAAAGGAGTTTTAAGAGGGCTCCATTTCCAAAAACAACATCCACAAGGTAAATTAGTCAGAGTTATTAGGGGAAAAGTTTTTGATGTTGGTGTTGATTTACGTAAAAACTCAAAAACTTACGGAAAATGGATAGGTGTAATATTATCTGAAGAAAATAAAAAACAACTATTCCTTCCAAAAGGATTTGCACATGGCCTTCTTGCATTGGAAGACAATACAATATTTGTATATAAAGTTGATGAATTTTACTATCCTGGCGATGAAGGAGGATTAAGATTTGATGACAAGGATATTGGAATTGAATGGCCACTAGATAAAATTGATGAACTTATCATGACAGAAAAAGATAAAAATTGGGAATCATTTGAAAAATTAAACTTTTCATATGATTTATGAACTTAAATTTTATTATTAAGCCAAGGAGTATTATTTTTATTAATTAACTCCTCCAAATAATTTTTATCACGCAGTGTATCCATACACTGCCAAAAATCCTTGTGTTTGTAAGCATTCAACTCATTTTTCTCAGCTAATGGAGTCAGTACATCAGTTTCCCATACAATTTGTGAACCTTCACCAATATGGTCAAACACTTCATTTTCCAGAACAAAGAATCCTCCATTAATCCAAACATTATCTCCCTTAGGTTTTTCATTAAACTTAGTAATTAAATTATTTTCGTTAATTCTTAATGCTCCAAACCTACCTGCCGGCTGAACTGCAGTTAAAGTAGCCAGTTTATTATTTTTATTGTGAAACTCAATTAAACTATCAAAATTAACATTTGAAACACCATCACCATAAGTCAACATGAATTGATCAGAATCAACATATTTTTCTATTCTTTTAACCCTTGTACCAGTTAAAGCATCTAATCCAGTATCTATCAGTGTAACAGACCAAGGTTCAGCATGTGAACTGTGAATCTCCATTTTATTATTTTTCATATCAAAAGTCACATCAGATTGATGAAGAAAATAATTGGCAAAATATTCCTTAATAATGTATCCTTTATATCCTAAGCAAATAATAAAGTCATTAAATCCATAATTGGAATAAGATTTCATAATATGCCATAAAATTGGTTTACCACCAATCTCAACCATAGGCTTAGGAATATTGACCGTTTCTTCACTCAAACGAGTACCATAACCACCAGCTAAAATTACAACTTTCATACATCTCACCATAACAAAGTATTTGGAAAAAAAACAATTAAAATTATTCTATATATACCTACTTAATCTTTCACTAAATAGAACACTTATATCTTTATGTGTTAATTATTAATATAATATTTCAATTATTATAAGTATTTAACTTTTATAAATTCCAATTTTTTTAAAAAATTTTATCATAAATGGAGTAATTTTATAAATAAACTCTCTAAGTAAGGGACAATGATGCTCAATAAACACCACATATGGAATAAATGCTTCATTTGAGTATAAATCATATTCTTTTACTTTAAGATTATTTTTTAAAACAAAAGTAGTTAGCAATCTTTCCGAGATAAAACCAAATATCCTTTTATCTCTATTTTCATATTTTTTTAAATCAATTTCATCCATTAATTTTTCTAAAACATCAAATAACCATTCAAAATATTTATCTGCTAACTCTCTATTACATATAAACATATTTTTCGCATATAAAATATTTCCATTCATAGTTTTATTATAAGCTTCACCATAATCAGGATAATATTTTCTTAACACATTCTCCACTCTGAGATAATCTTCATACTCCACATCATAATCTGGAAGTTTAATATCTGCCTCTTTTTGAAATTCATATAATGATTTTCTACGATTAAATTTAGGGGGCAATATTATATCATGAGTTTTTAATGAATCTATAATATCTTCTTGTGTTATTTTATCAAATTTATAGTTTTTAACAAACCATCTTCTCCTATGGGTGAATCCAATTATATCATTCATTGTGTTTTTCCATGCCCAGTATTCACCACTAAGTTCACCATAATAATCATTTAAATTAGAAATATTATCTCCAGTATCATCTGTTAAAAAACCATATTTATTCTCCTTAAACACAGCTCCAGTTAATAACGGTTTATATAACTTATCATCATATGTTTCATTAATTTCTTTGTGAGTTAAAATAAAAACTTCAACTTTCATAAATAAATACCTCATCAAACCTTTCTTAATAAAATTAAATATA
>CADBPS010000031.1 GCA_902796575.1 uncultured Methanobrevibacter sp.
GGCATGATTTGAATTGGATATATTCCTCCGGTTCCGGATATTTGGAACACTAAAAGAAGAACCGCAACACCTTTTCCAACAGTACCGACAGCTGAAATTATGGAATATATTAAAATCATGAACACTACCGATACCAACACTCCCGAGAATATGAACAGTAGATAATTGGTTACATAGACTCCTAAGAGATATGCTCCGATAAGTGTTACTCCTGCTTGAAGTATACTTAAAATTATATAGATTAAAAGTTTACCCGCATACATTTCAAATGGAGAATATGGTGTTCCAACACTTGATTTTGGCTCTATTAACACACATGTAATTAAAGCACCGACCCACATTGACAGCACGATATAAAATGGAGCTACGGCAGATCCGTAATCCGGTACTGAAAATACTTCATGCCTGTCTAACTTTATAGGTGAAAAGAAATAGTCTCCAAGTGCTGTTTCATTAATTCCGGTAAGTGCTGAAAGTGTATCTGCAGTTGATGCCAATCCTGAAGATGCTGTAAATAATGCCTGTGCAGCTGCATTTGAAAGTAATTGTGCACCTGCTGCAAGACTCACGGATCCTTCAGCCAGTGCTGTTGAACCTTCAGCTAACTCTGCTGATCCTTCGGCTAGTTCTGCTGATTTTCCTGCTAGTTCTGCTGAACCTTTAGCAAGAGAACCGCTGCCGCTTGCAATTTTAGCATTTCCTTCAGCATATTGTTTTACAGGACCGTCTGGTATTAATGATGGATCTACAGTTCCCTGTATCTCATCTGATGCTTCCTGTATTGTTTCTGAAGCAGTATTGACAGTTTCTGCCCCCTCTCTAATCTGTTCAGAATATCCTTCAGCAGTCGCTGCTCCTTCTGTCACCTGTTCTGCACCAGAAGATACTTGACTTGCTCCTGAGGATACTTGTGCCGCACCGGATTGAAGCTGTACTCCTCCACTGGCTAGTTCACTAGCTCCTGATGCAAGGCCTGATTGCAGTTCTCCAAGTTTTTCATATGCTGCGAGGTCTATGATTTCAACAATCTTAGCGTTAAGTGATGTATAAACGGCATTGGCTCCGGCATCAGTTAATCTATTTGCAACCGGATTCGCTTTAATGTTAACAACATATTCAAGTTTTGCTTGCTGTGGATCATCACTTGTAATCGAGATGACATTTTCACTCAAGTTTTTGGGTATTACGATTCCTGCATAATACTCTCCACTTTCAACGCCTTTCCGCAGTTCGTCTTCCGTTACAAATGTCCAATCAAATTTAGTATTATTTTTTAAATCTTTAACAAGTTCATTTCCAATATTCAGGTGATTACCTTCGAATGAGGTTCCATTATCCAAGTTTGCTATTGCAAAGGGCACATTGCCTGTCAATTCATAAGGGTCCCAACATGCTTCGACATTAATGAGAGCATAAAGTGAAGGTAAAATGATTATCCCAATTAATAAAGCTGTCACGATAGGATTTGCAAATGCACTCTTAAAATCATTTTTCATTAATTCAACAATTTTATTAATGTCTTTTCTACTCATTTCAATCCTCTTTTTTCCATTAAGATAATAATTAGAAGTTTTAAAAGAATGATTCTTTCTTAATAGGTTAAAATCTTTTAAATGAATATATGTTTTAATCTAATGCTTCTAAGTCTAACTTCATATATTATATTGTTAGATAAATATAATATAAAACTATTTTCATATTCTTTTAATAATATATCAAATTTTATTCATTTTTCTCAAAACAAATATATACTTATAACACAAAAATATTAATATATCTTTAAAAAAATAGGAGTTTTTACATGAATTTCAAAAGGAATGTAGTTATTTTCACATTCATTATTTGCATATTTTTTAGTATTTCAGGTGTGGTAGCGGGTGATATTAATGATACTGAGATGGCTACCTATGAAACTCAAATGGTTGGAGATGCAAATGATGAATTAATTAATTCCCCTCAAGAGGATTTGGTTTCCGCTAGTGAAGGGGATTTAATCGCTTATTCTCAAGAGGATTCTGTTTCCAGCAGTGATGTGGGAACATTTACAGAATTGCAAAACATCATATATAAAGCCTCATCCGGAGATACAATAAATCTTGAAAAGGATTATGTTTTTGATGAGGGGTTTAATTATGGGCAAGGAATATTGATTCTAAAAAATTTAACAATCAATGGAAATGGCCATACTTTAGATGGCGCTTCCAAATCCAGAATATTATTTAATTTCTTTTCTGTTAAAGTAACATTAAACAACATAATTTTTGAGAACGGGTACACAAAACTTTATGGTGGAGCAATAGTTAATTTTGCAGATTTAACAGTTAACAATTGTGCTTTTAAAAGGAATTACGCTGATACCACTGCAGGTGCAATCTGTTCTTTGGCATCTTTAAATTGTAAAGACTGTGTTTTCTATAAAAACACGGCTAATGGTAGTGCCGGTGCGATTTTCTCATGCAATATTAAAAAGGCAGATTCATACTTCAATAAATCTAATGTAAATCCGCTAGATTTGGACATAAAGGGACTTATCTCTGATTTGTTAAATGATTTCTCTTTTGTGCCTGGAACTGATAGTATAAGCAATTGTGAATTCACTAAAAATGTTGCATTAGGACGTGGAGGTGGAGCAATTTATGCATTCAATCACATAAAAATCGTTTCATCCACATTCACTTCAAATAAGGCTAATGAAGATGGGGGCGCAGTATATGGGGCTAAAAATCTCGTAATCAAATACTCCCAATTCACTAAAAACACTGCATCCGTTTATGGGGGTGCGGTTTACTTCAAATTCCATGAACTTGCAGGACATTATGATGCAAATTGGAAATGGCAAACAGATGTTAAATTTTACAGTAACTTGATTAAAAATTGTGTCTTCACAAAAAATGTTGCAAATGACCGTGGTGGTGCAATTTATGGATTTAAATATTCCGGATTACCTAAAGTTGAAGCAGCCAATGCTGTAAAATGCACTTTTAAAGATAATTTGGCAGACTTTGGCAATGAGATTTTTGGAGGAACCCTAACTAAGTGTGCCTTAAAAAATACATTAACTTTAAGCACTGTTACTGTTAAAAAATCAGCTAATCATGTTGATTTATATGTAAAACTTAAAAGCGGTTCCAAACCACTCAAATATCAAAAAGTCACTTTCACTTTTAATGGTAAAACCTACAAAGCAAAAACCAACTATAGGGGCATTGCAAAAGTTACCATTAACTCTGATGTCTTGAAAAAACTCAAAGTCGGCAAAAATATTTTCTATCAAGCAAGCTATGGAAAATATCATGATAAAAAAATCGCAAAAGTTTATAAGTAGATGATTGAATCTACTTTTTTATTTTAATAATATTTATTTATATAAATTATCTAAATAATTTAAAAGGTGAAAAAAATATGTTAGAA
>CADBPS010000032.1 GCA_902796575.1 uncultured Methanobrevibacter sp.
AAAGTACTGGTTATTTCAGGCCATCACACTTACAAGGCCGGTGCCAGGCATGCCATTGAAAGCCTTGAGCAGAAGGATTTTGATGTTGACGTGATTATTGTTGATGACGCTTCCTATGAAAGTGTATCGCAAGTTGAAGAAAAAATCACTCCCGATACACTTGTTGTCGGTGTTGGCGGCGGAAAAATTATTGATGTTGCAAAGTATGCGTCATTTAAAAAGGATGTTTATTTCGTTTCAATGCCCACTACTGCTTCACACGACGGTATTGTATCTCCTTTAGCTTCCATTAAAAATCCCAACACGTCCACTTCAGTTCAGGCAAATGCACCTATTGCACTTATAGGTGACAGTAATATTATTGCTGATTCTCCATTCCGTCTGCTTTCTGCAGGATGTGCTGATCTGATTGCAAATTTCACAGCGGTTAAGGACTGGCAGCTGGCTCACAGGCTCAAGTTTGAAGAGTACAGTGAATCTGCGGCTTCCCTTTCCATTATGTCTGCCAAGCTGATAACGAATAATTTCCAGAATATCAAGCCGGGTCTCGAGGAAAGTGCCCGAATTGTTATGAAATCATTATTCAGCAGCGGTATGGCAATCAGCATTGCAGGTTCAAGCAGACCTGCCAGCGGATCAGAGCATATGTTTTCACATTCTCTGGATAAGATTCTTGAAAAACCGAAACTCCACGGTGCACAGTGCGGTGTGGGAAGCATACTGATGATGGCTCTTTACGGTGGAGACTGGAAATTCATAAGGGATTGTCTTAAGGCAGTCGGTGCTCCGATTAATGCAAAGGAGTTAGGTGTCTGTGATGATGATGTTATTGAAGCAATGGTAATGGCTCATAAAATAAGACCTGAGAGATACACAATATTGGGGGACAACGGAATGTCTAGAGATGCTGCTAATCAATTAGCTCATAAAACAGAGGTGATTTAGATGATTACTTTAATTGGTAAGGATTTGGCTGAAAAGGATAAGGAATTTGTTTATTTAGGGCCTGCTGAGGAATGTGATGACTGCAGATTTAAATCATCCTGTGTTGACAGTCTCGAAAAAAACAGAAAATATGTAATTGTTGATGTTAAGGACAGTGAACAGAAATGTCCGATTCATGCGGACAATGTTGTTGTTCCCGTTGAGGTTGAGAGAGCCGAAATAGAATTGTTAACCACATCCAAAAATATTTTTGAAGGCTCAACATTCACATATAATGCTCATGACTGTGATGAGCACTGTGAATTTAAAGAGTTATGCTTTCCCGACGGTTTAATTGAAAATGACAAATGCATTATAATAAAAAATCAGGGAAAACATAAGGAAGGTTGTAAAAAGGATTATAAACTCAATAAACTTACTTTAGCTTTTGTTATTTAAGATAGGGTGTTGATTATGAAAGATACTGGCAAAAATAATTCTAGTAAAAAAAATGCAGGATATAAAGCCGCTGAATATGTTAAGGATGGAATGGTTTTAGGGTTAGGTACAGGTTCTACCACTCACTTTTTCATTGAAAAAGTTGGTATGAGAATAGCTGATGAAAAAATCAACGTCAAGGGCATTCCAACATCATTCCAGTCATTGCTTCTGGCTAAAAAATGGAATATTCCAATCACTACCCTGGAAGAACATAATATCAATCTGGCCGTTGACGGTGCTGATGAAGTGGATTTGGATTTTAATCTAATCAAAGGAGGCGGTGCGGCACACACCATGGAAAAGATTGTTGATTATGCCGCCGATGAATTTATTGTTATTGTTGATGAATCAAAAGTAGTTGAAAAATTAGGAAAATTCCCTGTTCCTGTTGAAGTTATTCCTGATTCTTCACGTATCGTCATTCAGACTCTTGAAGACATGGGTGCTGAATGTGAAATCAGAATGGCTAAAAGAAAAGACGGTCCTGTAATTACAGACAACGGTAATTTTGTTATTGATGCCAAGTTTTCAGAAATTGAAAGTCCATCCCATCTTGAAATTGATTTGAATTCAATTCCGGGTGTTGTTGAAAATGGAATATTTTCACAGATGGTTGATAAGGTCATTGTCGGAAAAGATGACGGTGCAGAGGAGCTATGAGGTGAGTTGAAATGCCGATTCCATGGCTTGATGAGTTTACTATAAAGGAATACTTATATAAAATAGCTCTTTTGATTGGAATTGTTATTATCATTTATGCGGTTTTGTGGATATTGGCCGAGCTGAAGCTGATTCCTGTTATTCTCTTTGCCATATTTCCTCAAGTTGTACTGCTGCTGATTGGAATTTTTATTGTATATATTGCACTTACAAGGAAAAATCAGTATTAACTGTTTTAATTTGAATTCTCTATGTAGGGTGTTGTCACATCATTTTCTTGCTTTAATAATTAAATATGTTATAGAGCATTGTAGTTGCTGATTAAAAGATTACAAAAATTAAGGGTATTGTTGAAGAGAGGATGAAAAGTGAATATCGTTTCAAACAGTTGGATTTTTGTGAAGAAAAAAATTTGAGAGAGAAACTTACTTTTCAATATGTTGAAGGCAATTTTAAAGAATATGAACGGGAGATTCTAACTTTTTTTTCAATGATGAAAATGGTCTCAGGTTATATGTTCATGATAAGGTGAGGGATTAATTGTGACAGATGTAGTTCATGATGTACTTTATGGATCATTACATTTAATATCCATATATGATGGGGAGAAGTATTATAGTAATTTTTGTACTTATGATGAAGCATTAACAAGTGAAAAAAATAAAAAACTATATTTTTTAAATCAGGGTTTTGATGTTGAAACGTACGAAAAATTATACTATGACTTAAAAAGAGAGATTATTATTAAAAACAGTGAAGCTGAAGATATTTGGGAACGTGCTAAAATTGCAGACGAATACTTGCAGAAAAAAATTGATCTTGCTCGTGAGTATCTTGATGTTGAATGGAAATCTTGAATATGCCTTTAAAGGTTTACATAATGTTTAATGAATGGAAAACAATAACTGAATATGAGTTTTTGTATCTCTTATAAAACATTCTCTTTAAATAGTGAGTTCTTGTAAAATGAAAAAATTTTTGTGATATATCAAAGTACCATAAATTGAATCACACTCAACAACATATGATGGATGAAACGAAATTGCAATGCAACATCATCAACATCACTATGATATAGGGCAGTACAGTAAATCTTTGAAAATATAGTGGAATGTAAATGAATTTTGATAAAATTATTAAAACATTAATTATTTAGATGAATGTCGTTAAAGGTAGAATTATTTATAGCTTATCATAATATTGGTGATTTATTCATGCAATTATTTACAAAGGTGTATTTTAATGGAATATGTAATCAGAGATAACAGTGAAGAAGGTATTATACCTAATTTTGAAGGAAAAACTTTGTCAGATACATTGAGAAAAGATTATGGATATCTTTATGAATCGATGAAAGCAAATGGTCATGATATTTATTTCGATGGATATGGTTTATTTTTTTGAATTAATACATGATAAAAAGGTAGTCGGCTTTGCAACCTATATTATTACTCAGCCGTCAGCAATGACTTTAACTGACACATATGTTTTGCCGGAGTTTGAATCAAAAAATTTATTGCTGAAAAGTTTTTTAGTATTAATGCAGTCCGGCGCAAATATAAGCATTTTAAAGCCAACCAGAGATTTAGTTGAATTTTTAATTGAAAATAATTTTGCAGCTAAACTGACTGACAGTATTGTAACAAGTGCAATATCTTTTGATATGCTGGGAGAAGACATTATAGGTGATTTTAATTTGAAAGCTGTTCCATCTACAAATCTCTATGATTTGAATTTATGCTCACCTATATTTTTGTATAATATATCAACACCTGGAGTTTGTGAGATATTCTATCTAGATGTTTTAGCTTCAGATGATAAAAAATACAATTGCAGTGAATTCAGAAATTCAGTAAATATTGATGAGTATTTCAACGATATTAAAAAATCTTTTCTTGAAAATTCCGATGAATTTAATCAGAAACTGATTGATTTAAAAAATTCACTTCCAAAATCACATTTGGATTACGATGAAATTATCGGCAACGGCGATGAGCTATCGGATTATTTTGAAGGAATAGTTGAAGATGGAATTGTTGACAGAAAAACTGCTTTTGGTATTCGAAACCAGTTAAAAAAAGAATATGAAAATGGAGAGGTTACAGATGAGAGTTTAGCATTAAGAGTTACATTTTTACTTAATGAAAATGAAAATATGGCTAATATTGAAAATTTTAATGATGTTAATATGCAGTTTGACAGCTTCTGTCCTTATTGTCACGGTCATGTAAGTTCTTCCAATCAGTACTGTCTGAATTGAGGTTACTCTATTTCTGAAACAAATATGTTAAGTGTTCAGGATATTAAAAAAATAATGTGAGGGTTAATTAAGAAATTAGTATGTAAAAATTATTTTTTACTTAATTTATTTAAAACTTTCAGTGATTTTTTATCACTATGCCATGCGTCTTCAGCTAACACCACATAGAAAACAGCTTCATTTTCATCACCTATTCCATAAAAGAGGGGCATTTTTTTAGGAAGTCTTTTCTTACCCAGTAAAAAAGGAACAATATATGGATTGGATTCGATACAATCTTTGTATTCAGTTTCAATTTCATCAAAAGAAGCATTACTTTTTATATCCAATAATAATTTACCAAATTTCCAGCTTGCAGAAGCATCCTCATCATATTGTAAATATAATTCTTTAGCTTCGTCAAGCCTATTTAATTCAAGTAAATTTGGAAGAAGCAAATCTCTAACGCCCTGATTATCATTTGGATTTAATTTTAACATGTATTTATACTGATCAATTGCTTTTTCTTTTTCACCATTTTGCCATAATAATTGTGCTTGATCAAGTAAACATTGCATATATGGGCGGGTTTCAGTAATTAGCCAAAACATACCTTCATTTTCTTCAAAAAATCTTTTACCAAATTTTTTCTCATAATCATCTATAAGTTTTTGATAGTCTTTGACAGTCATATTATCGCTAGATGAGGGATAATCATTTCCGAAGTTATTATCCATAATGTTTGCAGATAATAATTCTTCCAATTCCTTAAAATAGGATTCTTCCGTATTGTTAAGTGAATATTTATAGTCTAAATCATAAATATCTCTCAATTTCATTGCTTTTGTTAATACTGCTGTTTGGTTGGTGCCAAAATAGCTAAAAATATCTTTTCGAGCTATATTGATTTCACTTGATTTATCAAACAATGAATTAATTTGACATATGGCATATATTACTGCACTGGCCCATACTTCAAGCTTTCCTCTTTTAAATTGAACCCTTTTTCCATTAGACATTTCTTCAATTATTTCATGACATATTTGCTTGTATTCCTCATTTAAATATTCATCACAAAAATTATCAACCATTTCTGTTAATTTTTCCTGTTTTTCATCTGTCATAAAACAAACCTCTGCAAGTTAATTTAATTAATATTTATCGCATTTTATCGTTAATCAGTAATTAAAGTACTGATGCTTCGTTAATATTATATCTTAATATCTATTTAAATAATTAATGTTTTTATTTTTTAAAGATTTTTCGCAAATGCTGAAATGGTGCAGGTTTGCTGTTGTTTTTTATTTTAAACAAAATTCTTCTTATCAACTGATGTTTTTTGTTTCAAAAACCCGTGTATTGAAAATCAGCACATGAGCTATCGAAGTTTGGATTTTATTATATTTGAAACAAATGACTTTTGGATTTAAGATACATTAATAAAATTTTTAACCAATTAAAATCAAAGTGTTGAATAGCTGTGTTTTTACATAAATTTTTAAAAGTGTTTTACTATGGAATTGAAATTAAAAATTGATGAAGAGTTATGTACTGCCTGCGGTATATGTGAAAAAGTTTGTATTCGTGATAATATTGTTGTTGATGAATTTGCACATGAAACCGGTAATAACTGTTTTGAATGTGGTCATTGTATGGCTGTTTGCAGGACAGGTGCAATTACACTTAAATCCTATGAAGACCATGAAGACAGAATTTCAGAATATAATCCTCGTGAGATTCCTGTTGAATATGATGATTTGCTTCAACTGTTAAAACAAAGACGTTCCATACGCTGGTTTAAAGATAAAAAAATTGATAAAACCACTTTTGATAAGTTATTTGAGGGAGCATATTATTCGCCCTCTGCTCAAAATGAACAGGATGTTGAGTTTGTTGTCCTGGATGAAAAACTAAATGATTTCATGAAACTTGTATATGATATAATCAAAGTTGAAGAAAATCAGTTTTTCAGAATTAAAGAATTTGGGGATTATTTAAGGGATAATACTACAAAAGAATTTCATCCTCTATTGTGGAGTGGAAAACAGTTGATTCTAACATTTTCAAGCGATAAAACTAGTGCAGTTATAGCAAATACTCGTTTGGAACTCTTAGCATATTCCTTAGGCCTTGGGGGATTTTATTCATTATTCATTTTAAAGGCTGATGAAATTGATCATGAAAGATTAATGGAATTTTTCCCGGAAATTGATAAAAATAAGCATATGTACTCTTCATTTATCATTGGATATCCTAAAGTCAAGTTTAAAAGGACGATTCCTCACAAGAAAATCAATATTAATTATTGCTAGTACTTTTTTGCAAAAAAGCTATTAACAATGAATTTCAGTTTTTAAAAGAGAATATTTTTCTGATATACATGGAATTCATACTCTTTTATTTCTAAATATTTCATCATTTAATGCTCTTATTTTAACTGTGAAATGCAGTCTGTTTTATTCTATGTAATTTGTTTTATCAATATTACAAAATTCAAATTATTATGTTGGGTATTTTTTGTTTTTTCAAAATGTTTATATATCAATATTGATAAATTCATTAGTAGGAAGGAACGTTCCTTCCGACTATGTACTTGATTAAATTCATTTGGTTGGAAGGCTTTTCCACTTTCTATATTATTCAAACAATTGAATAATATGCTTAAAAAGGTTGTGAAAAAATGTCAGCAGAAGATAATAAATTAGACCAAATTATAAAGACGATTGAAGTAAATGATATTAAATTTTTAAAGCTACAGTTTTCAGACATACACGGCCTGCCAAAAAGCATGGCAGTACCTCTTAAAAAAGCCGATGATGTTGAAGACATTGTAAATGACGGACTCTTGTTTGACGGATCATCAGTAGCAGGACTGGCTTCAATCAATGACAGTGATTTACTTGCAAAACCAGATATCAATACTTTCTCTATGATTCCATGGAGGCCTGAATCAAAAGGTACCAGCAGATTTATTTGTGACATTTTCACTACAGAAGGAAAACCATATGATGGAGATCCAAGAAGAGTACTTAAAAAATCATTGGAATTGGCAGAAAAAAGAGGATATCAATTTAACATGGGTCCTGAACCTGAATTTTTCATCATAAAAGAAGATGAAGACGGAAATTACATACCCGCAGACGAAGCAGAATACTTTGATGTAGAACCACTGGATCAGGGTACTGACATCAGAAGGGAAATCGTATTAGGTCTGGAAAAATTGGACTTTGATGTTGAAGTAAGTCACCACGAAGTTGCATCAGGACAGCACGAAGTCGACTTCAAGTATGCTGATGCATTAAAAACAGCTGATGCTGTTATAACATTTAAAGAAGCTGTAAAAGCAGTAGTTAATAACTTAGGATACAAGGCAACATTCATGCCGAAACCATTTTTGGGAATTAACGGTAGCGGAATGCACTGTAATCAGAGTCTCTTTAAGGACGGAGAAAATATATTCTATGACCCTGACACAGAAACTCAAATATCACAGGAAGCACTTTACTTCATTGGAGGATTACTTGAACATGCACCTGCTTTATCATCAATTTTATCACCAACAGTTAATTCATATAAACGTTTAGTACCGGGTTATGAAGCACCATGTTACATAGCTTACGGTTTTAAAAACAGGTCAACATTAATAAGAATTCCTGCATCCCGTGGTTTAGGTACGAGAATTGAATGCAGATCCGCTGACCCTTCATGTAACCCTTACCTTGCATTTGCAGTATTGCTTGAAGCAGGTCTCGATGGTATGGACAATAAAATAGATCCTGGTGAACCGACTGAAGAAAACCTGTTTGCATTTTCCGAAGAGGAAATTATGCAGAAAGGAATTAATAATCTCCCAACAAGTTTATGGGAAGCATATCATTCACTGGAAGAAGATGATGTAGTCATAAATGCTCTTGGAGAAAAAGTATTTAATCAGTTCTACAATATCAAAAGAGCTGAATGGGATGCTTATAGAATACAGGTATTTGATTACGAAAGGGATGAGTATTTAGACGTATAAATATTTTCTCTTATCAATTTTTTTTGGAGGTTATAAAATAGCAGTAACAACTGACACAAATTAAAAGGCATATGGTAATTTTAAGGCATATTGTAGTAGAATGATTATTATTTTAAGGCATATGGTAATTTTAGAATATTTATTGGGCATATGGTAAATTAAAACTAAAGCTATCACATTTAAAATAAAATCTGTTTAAATCAGCAAAAACATTTAAACAGGTGTTTTTGCCGATTATTTTATTTTTGGAGGTAGAAAAATGTGTGGAATAGCAGGTGTAATATATAAAGACAATAAAACTTACCCTGTAGGAGAAGCATTAACATCAATGCTGGAATCATTACAGCACAGGGGTCCCGATTCAGCAGGTTATGCAATTTATGGCTGTTTGGATTTCCCTGAAAATTATTATCAATTAAACATTGAAGTGAAAAGAAAAAGAGGCGCGCTGGACAATTTAAAATCATTATTAAATCAAATAAGTCCAATATTCGAAGAGCAATTGATCGAGTCTGTAGGAGACTCAGATGTATATAAATGTAAAATAGCATTGGACGAATTTTCCCTATTGAAACCATGTATTAACGAAATAGATGATTTGGAAAATGTAAGAGTCATCAACGGTTCACATTCATTTGAAATGATTAAGGATACAGGAAAAGTAAAGGACATTGCTGAACGTTTCAATGTTCAAAGCAGAATGGGAACACACGGAATAGGACA
>CADBPS010000033.1 GCA_902796575.1 uncultured Methanobrevibacter sp.
GTAATTTTTTACTTTCACTTCCTTTTTTATGAATTCTTCAATGTGTGCTTTCAATTTTTTGTTCTCATTTTGTGAAATTTTAGATTTTGGTTCTGCCGATTCAAACAGCATTGGATTCGGTTTTTTTTCCTACTTATCAATTTTTATTGTTTTTATCGTATAATAAACAAAGTACTGGTGTTGAATATCAATCAAACTATTCATTTAATCTTCGATATGGATTCCATATTATTCTATATGATTTTGGTTATTTTGGCCAGCTATTATGGTGTTTCCTGTTGCATTAGTTCTGGATTTAAAAAATATGTGTTTGGAGGTTCATTTGACCTTCAAGTTGAAGTTACTGTTATTGTGATAGATATTCTTTCAATTTATGTGAATTCGAGGAATTTTGTTGTCTACAATATAAACCCTTTTCATTAGTTTTTCACTGTCTTTCGCTGAAATTCTTCCATTTCATTTCTTTTACATGGTCCGCACTGCAGCCAGTACAAGTATAAATATGTCTTCATTGCTATTGCAGTATTTCTATCACTAAAAACGGGTATTGATGTATCTTCGGCTTCACTATTTTTAAACTGGAATTTATTTTCCTGTTTTTATTGCTGTTTGAAAAAATATGTGCTTTTTTCAGGGTTGAAAACATAGATGAATGTCAAAATATCTGATGAAAAAATAATGTTCTTATTTTTGGAATTTTTTCCTGTTCTTTTAATTCCTATTGTGTGAACTTTTGGAATTAAAACTTAATGATTTATATAATATGTTCTGATATATAGTTAATTAATTGCTTACTCTGTATGCTGATAGCAATTATGTTTGGGGGTTGATTTTTATTCCAACTGGAGATGATGAGGGTCACGTTGAACACATTTATCGTGAAAAAACGGATAGAAGGATTTTAAGAAAAAATCCTTGGAGAGATTATAGATTGCACTTGACTGTACTTGGTTTGGTGTTCATTGCTGAAATGATTGGAACAATAACAATTCCTATTGCCAAAAATGTTGCTATCACAATAATGCCTTTGATATATACTATTATTTTGGGTCTGGTCTTTTATCTGGCAAAACCTATCAAATGGATTCAAAGAAAACAGGCACGTATTGCTGAAGGGGCAATGATGCTTTTCATTGGTGTATTAATAGCTAAACTGGCTGTTTCGAGTGGGCAGTCTATCAACCTGATTTTCGATATGGGTCCTGCTTTAATATTACAGGAACTTGGACACCTGGCAACCATATTGGTGTTACCAATTGCTTTACTTTTGGGATTCAAGAAAGAATCAATAGGTATGACCAATTCAATAGGCAGAGAACCTAATGTTGCTGTTGTTGTTGATAAATATGGATTTAACTCTCCTCAGTCCAGAGGAGTATTTGCTATTTTCATTATAGGTACTGTTATCGGAACGATATTCATCAGTTTCCTTGTTACATTGTCATTGTCATTCCTGCCTTTGCACCCCTATGCTTTTGCTATGGCCAGTGGTGTAGGCAGTGCAAGTATGAATGCGGCTGCTATCGGACCAACTCTTGCCGCTTTTCCTGGTTTGGAAACAAGTATTGAGGCCTTTGCAGGATTCAGTAACCTATTATCATTCTGTATTGGTATTTACATAGTAATATTCATTGCAATTCCTCTTACAGAAAAACTTTACAATTGGCTTGAACCAAAAATCGGAAGAGATCCAATTGTTCAAAAAAAGGAGGATGAATAAATGCCTGATTTAATTGACGGATCTGAAAATGTTTCAGTTCATGGTATTCTGAATTGGATTATTCTGCTGGTTATTTTTTCCATTATAACTGTTATCGGTAATTATATCGGATACAAACATCCGATGACAGATTCATTAGTTGGTATGGGCATATTATCTTTAATAACTCTTGTTGGTGTCTGGCTGGAAAGAGAACTTCCTTTTAATGTCTCATCAATTCTCTATATCAGTATTATAGGTATCGTACTTGCTTTTCCGGGAATGCCGACCTCTAAATTTGTTCTCCATTATGTTTCCAAGGTTGAACTGCTATCCATTGTTACGGTATTTTTAGCTTATGTCGGTATTGGTATGGGTAAAAGTTGGGACGAATTCAAAGCATTAGGCTGGAGAGCCATTGTTATAACTATCCTAGTAATTGCAGCAACCTATTATGGAGCAGCTATTGTTGCACACATTGTTTTAGTTGCTACCGGTGTTCCTGCAGTTTAATTTTTTTTTAAGATAACTATTTATTATTAATTTCACATATTTATTGTTGAGATTATTATGTTTTTAAAAAATATTTCCAGATTTATTTCGAATTACAGATATGAACAAGCTACTGTGGAGACGATTAACACTGTGAAAGCAGCGTTCATTGATTTTTTAGGTGTTTCTTACAGGGGAATTAATGAGGATTCCTCAATTGATGCATATAATACTGTTAATGAGCTCTTTCCCAGCTCTAATTTGGGTTTGAATGCATCTATCATAGGCAGGCCTAATCAGAAAGTGAATATTTTAAACGCCGCTTTTCTCAACGGAATTTCAGCCCATTCCCTGGAGCTGGATGATGGCCACAGGCAGGCTCAGGCTCATCTTGGAGTTACAATATTTCCAACGGCACTGGCCATATCCGAAGCATATAATTTAAGCGGAAAAGACTTTTTTGAATCGGTAATTGTCGGTTATGAAGTGGGAATCCTACTTGGAAAGCTTGTTAATCCTCAGCATCGCGATAACGGATTTCACACTACCGGTACCATAGGCTCTTTTGTTTCAGGTGCAGTTGCATCCAAACTGCTTAAACTGGATGAAGTCCAAACAATGAATGCGTTGGGATTATGTGGAACGCAGGCCGCAGGGCTTTTGGAATCAGATCACGGTGGCAGTATGGGCAAAGTTTTGCATGTGGGTAAAGCCAATTACAATGGAATGCTTTCGGCATTTCTTTCTCGAAACGGATTTACCGGAGCTTCAACCATTGTTGAGGGTAAAGAGGGTTTTCTTAAAACAATGGTTTTTGGAAATGATGGTTTTACAAGTGAAGATTATTCCTTTGAATCTATTCTAAAAAGTGTTGGAAGTGTACGTATCAAGGAAATCTATTTTAAAAAACATCCGTTTTGCAGGCATTTGCACTCTTCCATAGATACTGCATTAAAACTAAGGGCAAGTTTAGGTGATGAATACAAGCATATTCAAAACATTGCTGTTAAAACATATGATGTTGCAGCACAACATAATAATACTCATCCAACTAACATAGAAGAATTAAGGCAAAGTCTGCCCTATGCAGTGGCAATAACTCTGGTGATGGGAGAAGTCAATGTTGACACACTCCATCAGTTGATAGAGTACGGACTGTTTGAAAACTATTCTACAGTAGATAAAGTCAAAAACATTAAAGATCTTGTTGAAAAAATGATAATACTTTCCGATGATAAATTAAATGAATTATATCCGTCAAAAAGGCCATCCAACATTATTATAAAATTAGATGAAACCTTCAGAAATGGAGTTTTCCAAAATATAACATTAATTCCAAAAGGAGATTTTGAAAATCCGTATGATTTAAGCGAACTGATAGATAAATTCAAAAATCTCAATCCGAATTACAATGTGAATAACCTGGTTATTATAGATGATATCATTAGTTACTCAATGAACGATGTTGTAGATGTTTTAAATGAATGAAACTAAAGAATTTTTAAAAAAACTTGGTCTTAATGATGGGGATTGTCCTTCAAAAAAGACATTCGAAGACGGAGGCCAATACAGATTTGAAATCCCCGGAATTCAATCCCCACAAACAATGGAAGCTGTTTTAAATGCAGCTGATGAACAGGATTTGACAATACACAGAATAACACAGACAAAAGGAATAATGCTTTTGAGTGATGAAGAAATAACTGAAATGTGTAATTTAGCTAAAGATAAAGGATGTGAACTCTTTTTATCAGTTGGTCCAAGAGCAACCTATGATACCTCCGCCAGCGTACATACTCTTGAGGGAAGCAGAATGGGATACCGCTTAAGAGGGTTTGACAATCTGGTTTATGCAATTGAAGATGTTAAAAGAGCAACGGATTTGGGAGTTAGAGGAATTCTGCTCTATGATGAAGGATTGTTATATGTTTTAAATCAGATGCGTAAAGAAAAAATACTTCCAAGTAATACTCATTTTAAAATGTCTGCTCATACCGGGCATGGAAATCCTGCATCTGCAAGACTTATGGAATTAAATGGTCTTAATTCATTTAATCCAATCAGGGATTTACAGATTGCAATGATTGCAGCAATCAGGCAAAGCATTGATATACCTATTGATTTACACACTGAAAACCCGAAATCAAGTGGCGGTTTTATAAGGCACTATGAAGTTCCTCAATTCATAAAAGTAGCGGCACCGGTTTATTTAAAAACAGGAGGCTCTGTTGCAGCTAATCATAACTGGGATACAACAAAAAAACAAGCTGTTTCAAGAGTAAAACAGGTTAAATTAGTAAAAAGAATGATAGATCAATATTGTCCGGATGCTGTTATGTCTTCATTAAAATCATCTGACCTGGCAATACCTGAGTGATTATAATGGATATTATAGATAATGTTTCAGACTGTATAATAAAAGCCAGTACAGAATTATCTGATGATAAGAGAAGAGCATTGGAAATAGCTATTGAAAATGAAACAAATGAAAATTCAAAATGGGCATTAACTCAAATTTTAAAAAATTATGAAATTGCAGCTGCAAAAAAATTTCCATTATGCGATGATACCGGAATTCCCCATGTTATAATAGAAATAGGAAAAAATCGCCAAATCACATCACAATTAATAAATCAGATTAATGAAGGAATATCATTAGGATTAAATAAACTTCCTGCAAGACCAATGGCAGTTAAAGGAGATGAAATTGAACGAATAGAACAGTCACAGGGTTTATATGATGAACCTGGATTGATGAAACCTGCATCATTCTTAATAGATAATGCATCTAATCCGGATACACTGAAAATACATTTTCTTCTTCAGGGAGGCGGACCGGAAATAAGAGCAAAAACATACAGGGTTTATCACAAAAGATCTTTTGAAACAGTAATTAATGAAGCTATTGAATGGATTAAAGATTCTCTGAAACTTTTAGGCTGTACACCATCAATTCCTTCAATAGGCATTGGCAGATCTCATTTTGAAGCGTCTTCATTAATGTTGAAGTCTATGGTTTATGGGAATCTGTGCAACTTAACAGATGAAGAAAAATATGTTAGGGACAAACTAAATCAAACAAATATTGGTCCGTTAGGTCTCGGTGGAAAAACAACAGTTCTGGGAACCTTTATTAAAATAGGAAATCAGAGAGCCAGTGGTGTTAGAATTGTATCTGTGAGACCATCATGCTTTGTAGAACCCAGAACATCTTCCCTGAAGTTATGATTACATTCCAAAAACAGTTGAAATCTTCCTTTTTTTTTGTCGGTGGTATCAGATTACTGAATTTTTTTAAAGTGATTAAAACATTTATAAACAAAACATGGAATAGTTAAATACTTGAGATGAGGGGTTTTTTTATGGATTTTGAATTTGATTTGGATAGGGAAAGCCCGTTTCAGCCAGGAATTCCCGTATCACCTGACAGATTTAAAGGACACCAAGATACTATCAAAAAAATTCTCAGATATGTAAACACTGCTATTGGTGGGCAAACACAGCATTTTTTTTTAACTGGTAAAAGAAGAATGGGAAAAACATCTGTTGCAGATTTTGTAAAGGAGTATGCTGACTATAAATTTGATATGATTGGAATTTATGTTTCGAACAAGGGAAATAATTCTATTGAAACCTTAGCGAATTGGATTATTGAAGCTTTAATTAATGAAATGCCGGAGGAATCTGGGCTTTCAAAACTTAAAAATTGGTTTGGCAATCATATTGAAAGTATTGAAATTAAAGGCAACAAAATTAAATTTAAAGCTGATGACGAGTTATCCAGAAGTTTTAAAAATTATTTCGCTGATTACATTAATGAAATGTTTGATGAATTTAAAGACAAAAAAAGCGGAATTTTAATAATTATTGATGATATTAATGGATTATCTGATTCTAGAGAATTTGCTGATTGGTATAAAAAATTAGCAGATACTCTTGCGGTAAGTAATAATTATTCGCTTCCAGTCTATTTTTTTACTGGCAGGATATCCTGAGAAATTTGATGCGCTAGTGGTTCATGAAGAATCTTTTGGGAGTATCTTTCACTATGATTTAATCGACTGTTTGAGTGATGATGAAGTAATTGAATTTTTTAAGGATACCTTTAATCAGGTTGGTATGGAAATTTCAGATGATGCATTAAATGTTATGGTGGCTTTTTCCTCAGGTTTGCCTTTGATGATGCAGCAAATTGGAGATTCTGTATTCTGGACCACTAAAACTAATCATATTACTCAAAATGATGCAATTGACGGGGTAATCAATGCAGCTAATGAAATAGGTTTCAAACAGATTAATCCGATACTAACTCAAATTAGAAGCAACAATTATGAGAATATTCTATATTTTTTAGTTGAAAATAATATGAGAGTTTTCAAGAAATCTGAAGTTAGGAAAAGCATGGATATTAGTGATAACGTATTATCGAATTTTCTTTTAAAAATGGTTGATTTGGGAATACTTGAATCTACAGGTTACAAAAATAGTGGAACTTATGAATTTAGCAATAATTTATATTATACTTATTTTTGGATTAAATCCTTTGAGAAAACAAGAAAAAATAATAATTAAATATCTGCAATTCACCAAGCTCTATTTCAGCCAATTCGTAATTATATGTGTTAGGAGGTTTTTAAATATCTCCTTACAACTTCCTGATTTAAATGAGGTGTTATTCTTTTTTAAACTGAAATTTTTTACTTTTCCGTTTCACATATTTGTCTTTTTTGGAATTTCAATTTAAATTTTGGATACATAACTTTAAATTCCAAGAGGTTTTGTTTGATGAATTCGTATTAATGCTTGTAGTACTATAAATTTATTAACACTGTTAATTAAACCATATATTCATGCCGGAAAATAAATTTCATGTTAATGAGCGTTCACTAAAAACAGCCATTTCTAATGTTGAACCTAACAAGATAACTACAAGGGGATATAATCAGCAGGATTTAATCGAAAAAATAAGGTATGGAGATATGGTTTTTTTACTTTTAAAAGACAGGTTACCTTCTGTTAAAGAAAGTAAAATTTTCAATCATGTTCTGGTTTCATTCTGCGATCACGGTATAACTCCCCCAAGTACACAAACAGCAAGAATTATAGCATCATCAGGATCTCCCTTGAATTCCGCTGTTGCAGGAGCACTACTTTCATTTGGACATAAACATGCGGGAGCAATTGAAAAATCAATGAATCTGCTTCAGTCAAATATCAACAAATTAATATTGACTAATGATAATGATTTGGACAATAAACAAATTGCAGGTATGGCTATTGATATTTACAATGAATATCTGTACAATAAGGATAAAATTCCGGGTTTTGGACATAGATATCATGATAGAGATCCTAGAGCCGAAAAATTAATGGAAATGGTAATTGAAAATTCCTTTGTAGGTCCCCACATAAAATTGGCAATAGCTATTGAAGACCTGGTTTATCAGAATAAAGGTGTCAAATTAAATGTTGATGGTGCTAATGCTGCTATTTTATCTGATTTGGGTTTTACTCCAGAATTAGGGTTGGGTGTTTTTATTATTGGTCGTGTTCCGGGAATTATTGCTCATATTAATGAAGAAAAAATGGATGAAGATGAATTCAGGCGTTTTTGCGAATTGGATGATATTGTATATGGAGGTCATTAAAATGGATTTTGATGATGTAATCAATGAAAGATATAGTGTAAGAGGCTATCTTGACAAGGATGTTGAAAAGGAAAAATTGGATTATGTTTTGAAGGCAGCTACTATAGCTCCAACAGGAGTTAATTATCAGCCTTTTAAGGTTTATGTGATTGACACTAAAAAGAATAAAGAAGGATTAACTGAAATTTATCCTGCTGAATGGTTCACTGAAGCTCCTTATGTTTTGTGTGTTGTAGCCAAAACTGATGAATCATGGGTCAGAAAATGGGATGGTAAAAACATTTCAGATATTGATGCTACCATTGTTATGGATCACATGATACTTGCTGCAACCAATGTTGGTCTTGGAACATGTTATATTGCCGCTTTCAATCCTGACAAAGCCAGAGAATTTTTAAACCTGTCTGATGATGAAGAACCTGTATTATTCACTCCTTTAGGTTATGGTAATGCCAATCCGAGAGATACTCCAAGAAAAAGCGTTGATGAATTCACAGTTTATTTGTAGATGGTTATGGATTTATTTATAGTTAAAGCAAAAAATAAAAAGGATTTGGAAAAGATTTCTGATGATTTTCTTTCAGAAAAATTCAATGTTATTCAAATAGAAGACAATTTTATCCTGATGAAGAAACGGAGATACGGTAACATCTATGTGCATGCTCTGTTTCTGCTGATTGGTCTTTTTTATATTTGGCCCCTTCTGATTGTTAATCTGGCCTACTTTACCTACAGCTACTTGTGGGCATCGCCTCATGTTTTGATAACAACGGAAATCAAATCTGAAGATGGAGAAATTTTGGAGTTTAACACGATTGATGAAGTTATTAAATGCGGTAACAAGTTATTTTAATCTACTATTTCATCAACAGTGTATTCTTCTATTTTTCTTATTATTATTTTTTCAAGATATTGTGATTCTTCTCCGATTTTAGCATCTATCAGTATCTTATTTGCTTGAGGTTCTGTGAAAAATATTATAATGTCTGTTTTAAACTCATCATACTCTTTCTGGATTTTTTCATCTTTTATTTTTAAATTTGGAATTTCATTTGTCCATATGTCGCTTCCGGGTGAGAATTTTAAATCGACAACTTTGTTTTCTCTTATTTCACCGTCAAGGGTCATTTCAAAATTTTCATTTAAGATTATCCAAACACATCTGTTCATATTGTATAATTTAAATATCAAGTTAATTAAATATTGATTACATGAGTCGTGTTAAAACTTTTAAATTCATTGGTTTAATATTAGCTATTATGTTGATTATTGTTGGTGTTCTTCCAATAGTCAGGGGGGATGTTTTAACTAATAATAATCTTTCTACCTCAATTATATTGGTTCTTTTGGGTGTGGCTTACATTTTAATTTCCTTAAAGCCGGAATGGACTAAAGCAGTCTTTTTCTTCGAAGGAATTGTAATTGGTGTCAGCGGATTTTTTATTCTTAATTTTCCATACAATTACGGATTCCTTATAATCGGTTTTATCATTATTATAATGGCTATTTTGGCTTATCTAATGAAATTACCTCCTAAAATACTTAAATTTTTTTATAGGTAATTTATTTTTTCTTTATTTTCTTTTATTTTCATTTTTTTTATCTTATTTTTAAAATTATTATTTTTTCACAATTATTTTTTATTTTAACTATGAATTTGATTTATTTTTTAAGAAATTATAGTAAAAGATATATATTAAGCAAAATAAAAATTTACTTACCATGGTGATTTATTATGGCAGAGATATCAGACGCAATCACAATGATTAAAAAAGCTGAATCTGATGCTGAACAACTTGTTATTGATTCCCAATCCAAGTCCAAAGATTTGGTTGCTGAGTCTAAAGTTAAGGCTGAGGAATTAATTTCCAATGCTAAAAAATCAGCGGAAGAGGAAGCTAAAAATACTGTTTTTGATGCAGAAGATAAAGCTAAAGAAGAAGCTAAATCTATTGCTGCTGCCTCTCAAATTGATGTTAATGCATTAAAAAAAGAGGCTATGACTAATGTAGATGAAGCTGCTTCGATTATTGTCAAAAATATATTGTAGTGTGAGATTATATGTTCAAGACAGCTAGAATGCGAAAAATTAGAATTGTTACACTTGATAAGTATGTAGCTCCTGTAGTGGATGCTCTCCACGAAGAAGGGCTAGTGCAGATCAGTGATATTTCTGATAGTATTCAGCAAGATCCTGAATTAGCGGAATTAGTAACTCCTGCTAAGGCTACTCCATATGCTGGTAAATTATCTTCACTTTTAATGAAAACCAATGGTTTATCTGAACTTTTAGGAAATTCTTTATCCGAAGGCCATGGGATGAAAGATACTATTATGTCTTTTATTAGTCCGGATTTACCTAAGCAGAAAGAAGTTGAAGATTTAGACACCGAAGCATTTATTGCTAAGGCTGAAGACACTTTAGCACAGGTGGAAAGTAAAACGCATGTTATTGAGGGGAAACTTGCCGCACTCGACGCTGAAACAAGTGAATTAAAGTCTAATAAAAGTTTAGCTAGACACTTATCTAATTTTGACATGGATTTAGCTCTTTTAAAAGATTCTAAA
>CADBPS010000034.1 GCA_902796575.1 uncultured Methanobrevibacter sp.
ACACAAATTAACACCAAAAAAGTAATAATAATCTAATAATTTAAAAACAAAGAGTTAAAATAAAAAATCAACTTGACGACATTGGTATTTTTAAGCAGATTTAATACTCACCAAATGCTCTCTGATTATGATTATATTTAATATAGACATACATTAAAACATTATGCATTTCAACAAAAATGAGTACACAAAACTGATATCCTACATACTCTCAAACTGCTATACAAAACCCCATGTGGGAAAAACTGTAATAACAACTACAATGTATTTTATTGATTTCAACCACTATGAAGTATATGGAAACTCAATAACAAACGAAACATACATAAAAACAAAAAAAGGAATAAAACCAAGCCATTTTCATAAAATAACAGAAGAATTGATAAATAAAAATCGAATATATTTCAGAAAAGAAAACTACTACGGAAATATTCTGCATAAATATTATCTGACAAGAATACCTAATGTCAAATTCTCAAAAGAGAAATTGGAAATTATAAACCCTACAATAAAACAGCTGCTTAATAAAAATGCAACAATAATACTGAGATACGCAAGCAAAGACACACCCGTTAAAAAAACGGATTTCAACATGGAAATTTCATACAAAGACGTACAGACAAGAAATCCCCAATATTCAATGCTGAAATAACTTAACAAATAAATAGTACATATAACATACATATAAATCAAAAAACAAACAAAAGGAAATAATATGGTAATTAAAGTTAAAAAAAGGAATTTTCTAAAAAAGAAAAAAATTAAGGAAATAAAAAAAGAATTAGGAGAATATGGTGAACTGCTCGAAAACAAAAAGAATATAGAAATATTGGAAGCAGAACCCCACTCATTTATTCTGGTAAACGGCGAACCATATATCATAATAATAAATGATAAAGCATTTCCAACATTAAAAGCAGCACTGGACAATAAAATAGACGGTAAAAAAGTTACAGTTGATATGGGTGCAGTTCGCTTCGTAACAAATGGAGCCGACATAATGAGTCCGGGAATTGTAGCAAGCGACGATAATATCAAACCTGGAGATATTGTTCTGATTATAGATGAAACACACCACAAACCATTAGCTATTGGTGTTAGTCTAATAACCGGTGAAGAAATGGTTGAAAACGATTCCGGAAAAGCTATTGAAACAAAACATTATGTTGGAGATGAAATCTGGAACTTTGAATTGTGAGGTGCAGAAGTATGGCGGAATTAAGATATAGAGCAGGAAAAATAAGAAACCCTGAAGTTCACAAAATTGGAATAATAGCATTGGGATCTCATCTGGAAAATCACGGCCCTGCACTGCCGATTGACACAGACGCTAAAATCGGAGCTCACATTGCATTTCAGTCAGCATTAAAGTCAGGAGCAAAATTTCTTGGAGTAATCTTTCCTGCATATGAACTGGATGAAATTGACCATGGAGTGCACGTTTCCCTTGAAACCCTGAAAAACAATGTTATCGAAACACTCAATTCAGCCAAAAAATTTCTGAGTATTGAAAAAGTAATTATTGTAAATTCCCATGGCGGAAATATACCTTTGATGGCAGAGCTATGGGATATTGAAGATAAGACTGACCTGATAATTGTCTTCAATAATAAGGTAATTTCAACTGAAGGTCCTCATGCAGGCAGCGGTGAGCTGTCAATGGCTAAGGTATTAGGTATTCTGGATGAAAATGAGCTTGAAAATCAGGCCGATGTTGACAAATATGTTGAAGTTGGACTTCACGGTTTCAAACAGGCCAGAATAAATGATCCTAATATTGATGAAGGAGCTGTTGATGTTGAAGAAAATGGTGTTTATGTTGATGAAGAATACGGACACCAGCTGTTTAATTTAGCAATTGATGCCGTAATCTTCGATGTTGAAAAATTACTTGACTTTTAATTTGAGTTTATCCTCCTTCCACAGTCTCAACAGAACCCTGGCCTTGGCCTTGACTTTGGCTTTGACCTTGACTCTGACTTGAAGCATCTGGGGCAGGTTCTGAGTAGGATGTGTCCTCAGTTGTTTCAACATGAGATTCCTCAACAGCAGGAGTTGAAGAGTATGATTGAGCACTATCACTATATGATGAACTGGTATCCTGATATCCGGAATCGACCTGAGTCAAATTCTCAGTATTGTTTATAAGACTGTCATTATTATGGTCATCGTGATTAAGATTCAAATGATATGTGCCAGTCATAGCCGCAAAAACACCGGCGAGACAAAAAGCAATAATAGCTACTATTAAAAAAACAAGAACCAATGCAGGACGACTTGCCATATTTTATAACACCTTCCAAAAATTAATTAAAGATAATATGTTTAATAACATATATAAAATTATAGGATTGTAATTTTATGAAAACAATAGCAAAACCTGTTCAAAGTGAAATAAATATAAAAAAATCACAGTTTATATGTCATTTGTTTCCAACAAAGAACAAAAAAGAAAGTAAACAGATAATTGAAAGAATAAATCAGGAATATAATGATGCAACCCATAATTGCACAGCATATATTGTGTCTGATGGAGAAGGTTTCGATGATAACGGAGAACCTGGAGGAACTGCAGGAAAACCAATGATCAATGTTTTAAGAAAAAATGATTTGCACAATATAACTGCAGTAGTTACCCGTTATTTTGGAGGAATAAAATTAGGTGCCGGAGGTTTAGTTAGGGCATACTCCAAATCTGTTTTAGAAGCAATTAATAATGCTGAAATTCTGGAAGTTGAATTATATGATATTTATACAATAATTTTTGAATACAGTGACATCAAGACTGTTGACAATGAGATTAGAAGTAACGCTTTAGAAGTCACCAATAAAGAATATTATGATAAGGTTAACTATGATGTTGTATCAAAAGATAACCGGAATATTGAAGAAATATTTGAGAAATATAAAAACAAACTGACCGTAAAATATAAAAATAAAGAAGTTCTGGTTAAAAAATAAAAAATAAAGAACAATTATTTACTGTTCTTCAAAATTTTCTGCGGATACACCACACATTGGGCATACGAAATCTTCAGGTAATTCATCAGCTTCATGAACATAACCGCAAACTTTACAGACAAATGCCATGTCAAACCCCTCCATAATCTGTTTAGAAAACATATCCTTCAATGTACACACATTAAATGTTTGTAACAATCATGAAGACCTTTAAAAAAAGTCACACAGCCAATCAATAGCTGCTTTAACTACTCTACTTTTTATTGTCCCCACCTAGTTTTCCTATTAGGTAATTATATATAAACTTTTATATAAATTATTCTACTACTTCTTTAAACATTTTTTTACTAACACCACATTTAGGGCATTTAAAAGCATCTGAGAGCTCAGAAAAAGGTGTTCCAGGTTCAATGCCCCTGTCAGGTAAACCTTCATCCTCATCATATACAAAACCGCACAATTTACATTTCCATTTAGCCATTAAATAACCTCCATCTACATTAAAAAATTAAAATTACAATTTATTGGGAACTTTCAGGTGGTCAGGTAGCGGCTTAATTCTTGCAGGTGTTCCAATAGCCAGATAAAAAGGAGGAACACTGTGGATAACAATAGCCCCTGCAGCCACAATTGATCCTTCACCTACTTCAACATTTGATAAAAAAGTAGTATTACCGCCAATAGAAGCACCTCTTCTAATACGTGGCCCCTGAAGTTCATAATTTATTCTAACAGGATATTTATCATTGGTAAAACATGCACACGGACCAATGAAAACATTATCCTCAATGACAGAATTGGTTGGAATATATACGTTTGACTGGATACTTACGTCATTTCCGATAATCACATCACCTTCAATCACAGTATTGGTACCTATTAAAACATCATCTCCGATATTGGTATTTTCCCGAATAACTACATTATGGCCGGTTCTGAAATTATCACCAATAACAACATCATTGTAGATAATGGAGTTTGATCTGATTATAGGATTACCGCCGATAACAGGAGGTTTAGAGTTAGGTGAGTATTCAACACCAAGTTGAATATTATCTTTTAAATCAAAGGTTAACTGATTTTGCTTTTGAGGTTCTTCAATTGTGGAATCATAATCCTGCTGATAAATCACTCTATCATTTACAGGATTAGAATATGCTTTTGAAGCATTAAAATACTCATAATCAAACTCGGGACCCCTATTAACTTTCCTTGCAGGCCTCTTGTCCTCCAGTGATGATGAAAATCTAACCATATATACCAAACCTCTAAATCATAATTTTACACTACAGTTAATATTATATCTTTCATCAGATATTAATATTTAGAAAAAAATAAACATACAAATAACCCTTGCAAAGTGACAAAATATTTAAATAACAATTAACAAGAAAGAGTATAAACAACAGGAAGGTGATAAAATGCATTTAAAAGATTTGCTTGATGATTTAGGATTAAGATTAAAATTACCTCAACACTGGTACTCAACTGATATCAATAATGATTTTGAAAATGGAGAACTTATCAGAAATGATGATATAATAATCATTACAACACAAAGCAGAGGGAAAACAAAAAAAATAACAATTGATACAAATGACGGAATGTCCATTGTAACAATACAGCCGGACGGAAATGAAATAGGTGTAAAATACCTAAGCAACAAAGATGACTTTGAGTATATCGGAAGGATTAGTGATTTAAAAAAATAAATCACATACATCCAGCTATTTTTCACTTAACAAAACATTAAGTATTTAAAAAAAAATCAACAAAGAGCATATTGTTCAAAAAGTAAAGGTGAAAAATTGCTTGACAAAGATAACATATTAACACAGGTCAATACTATAAGAGAAGAAATAGGACATGACAATGTTAATATCAATATTGAAGAAACATATTATGATGATAAAACAAAGGAATTATGGATAATAACAGAAGACAGACCGGATAAATCTGCAATTATTGGAAAAGGAGGATGGGTTGTCGGGAAACTTAAGGAAAAATTAGGCCTGAACAGCATCCATGTGGAAAGCTATGGAGATTATCTGATAAAAGACTATAAACTGAAACTGTCCGAAAAAAGCATTAAAACAGCTAATGAAGATATAAACTCAACAGGTCTTAAAAATCTGGAAAAAACAATATCTCATAAAATAAACAATATTTACAGTTTCAATATTGAAAAATACCTAAAAAACAATAAATTTGATGAATCTGCTAAAAATGAAGCAGTAGTTGCATTGTCAGGTGGTGTTGACAGCAGTTTTTCATTAATCCTGGCTAAAAAATTAGGATTCAATCCGGTAGCTGTAACAGTAGATCCCGGAACCATAATACTCCCAAATCAGTACAAAAGAAATATCAGCCATCTAACAGACCAGTTAAACATAAAACATAAATACATAAGCACCGACTGCAGCGAAATTATTAAAGAATCATTATCAGGAAAACTCCATCCATGCGGAAGATGTTCAAAAAACACCGGCAACATAGTAAAAAGGTATGCTGAGGAAAATGAAATATCAACAGTAATATTTGGAGATATGCTTGCAACCGGGACACAATGCATAAACAAACAAACAGAATCAGTATACAGACTGAATTTACCTGCAAGCTTGTCGGCAGGAAAACAGGAAATAAAATCACTAATCAGAAAATACAATTTACGGGAATTCAAGGGCTTTGGATGTCCATTGCTATATGAAGTACATAGAAAATATCCTTATTTCAAGAAATACTCAATTCAAAGAATATTAAGGGAAACACGTTCATCAGCACTTGAGCCCGGAGAAGCTTTAGATATGATATGGAGTTTTTATAAATTATAGAAAGATTTAATAATAGTATAATATAAAAACAGTGCTATGTTACACAAAATCTGTCCACGATGTGGATCTAAAAAAGTAAAATGGATAATACCTCAAAACTGGTCAACATGTCAATGTTACGACTGCGATTATACCGGTCCAATCGTTGAAGGTGATGACGAGTTTGCAGAAGAAATCCGTGAATCATACCTTGCTTCTAAAAAAGAAGAATGAAAAAGGAATTAAATTCCTTTTTTCTCAAATTCATCATTTAAAAATTAAATTCCTTTTTTCTCAAATTCATCATTTAAAAATAAATTAATATTATTTATGGCTACGCTAACCATCTCAGGTGCAGGTCCACCGGGAACATTTCTGATTTTAACGTTTTCAACAGGATTTAATGCTTTTTGAATTAAATCGTCAGACAGTTCCAATTTATCAAAGCTCAGTTCCAATGAAATATTATCAATAAATTCAGAAGTAATATCCTCTTCAAGCATATTATTTGAAGTGGCCTCATTAACAATACGTCCAACAATCTTGTGAGCGGATCTGAATGGAATTCCTTTTTCACGAACCATAATATCTGCCAAATCTGTTGCAGTAGCAAAATTACGTCCTGCAAGATAACTGCATCTTTCGACATTGAATTTAACGGAAAGCAGCATATGAGTAACAACAGACAAAGTATCCTGTGAAACTTCAATTGCATTCCATAAATGAGGAGTGATTTCCTGTAAATCACGGTTATACGTATATGGAATAGCTTTCAGAATTGTTAAAATAGTAACTAACTCTCCATTAACAATGGTTGACTTTGCACGTGCAATTTCAGCAATATCCGGATTTTTTTTCTGAGGCATTATAGAAGATGTGGATGAATATTCATCAGCCATTTCAATAATGTTAAACTCATAAGTACTCCATAAAATTAATTCCTCACAAATTTTGGATAATGTAGTGCAAAGAGAAGTTAAATCAAAAACAGTCTCAGCAATAAAATCCCTTGAGGAAACACCATCCATTGAATTTTCAAGATAAGCATCAAAACCCAATAATTTAGTAGTTAACTCACGGTTAATAGGAAAACTGGTAGTTGCCATAGCCGCAGAACCTAAAGGATTTAAATTAACACGTTTATAAGTATCTTCAAAACGTTCATAATCTCTTTTTAAAGCCTGAGCATGAGCCATTAAATGATGAGCTATTGTAATAGGCTGCGCATGCTGCAGATGTGTAAAACCGATAAAAACATCATTCAAATGCTGGTTAGCCATACCGACAATACCTTCAATAAATTCCAGAATGCCTATTTGAATATCGATAATTTTTTCACGAAGAACTAACCTGATGTCTGTAGCGACCTGATCATTACGTGATTTGGCAGTATGCATGAAACCTGCCTGAGGTCCAATCTTGGAAGTCACATAATTTTCAATAGCCATATGGACATCTTCAACTGACGGATCAAAGACTAAAGCATCATAACCTTCTTCCTTAAGATCATCAAGGGCACATAAAATATTATCCGCAGTTTCCTCATCGATAATGCCTTCATGCTTTAACATTGAAGTATGTGCAAAATTAGTTTTAATATATGAATAAAAAATAACCTTATCAAATTCAAGAGAAGAAGAATATTCATTAGCTTCATCAGTCATTCCTGTTTTAAATCTACCATTTCTAATATTATCCACAAGAATCACTTCTTAAAAAAAAATTAAAAAAAATAAACAAGATTAAATTAATAATCTTATTTTCTCATTTCAGTGTATCCACATTTACCGCAGGCTACTCTGTCACCATGGTCTGCCATGAATACACCGTCACCACAACGAGGACAAATTGGATTTTTCCTTTCTAATTTGTCACCATCAACTTTATAAAGATCAGATTTTTTAACCATATAAATCACCTTATTCTTCCTCATCTTCAGCTGGAGCAGCTTCAGTATTTTTAGCAAGTATATGTTTAGTTTCAATATATTCTAAATCTTCAATTGTATCATAAACTTTAGCATAACCTAATGCTTTAGGTTCGCCATAGTGTGGTTGTACATTATCAACAACAGTTAAACCTTTTTTGGTGTTTAATAAAGCAACTAATTTAGCTTTAACATCAATTAATTTAGGAGTAGCTTCTCCTTCATAATCAACATAAAACTTAATTTCATTTCTGTTAAACACCTTGTTTTTATTTTCTTCAATAATCTCAATTTCCATTATTAAGCCTCACTTAAATCATTTTTATTCTTTAACAAATCCGTTAATCATGTTTTGAGCTTTAATTTTAGTATCAGAAACTTTTAAAAGAACTAATCCTTCATTGGGTTGACCGTATAATATCGTAGTGTCCGGATCAGCCATTAAGATACAAGGAAGAACCGCAAGATCTTCTTCCCCAGCTACTTCTATTATATAACAATCATTATTGTTATTGGATAAGTCAATAGCTTCGCCTATGGTTTCCCATAGATCATCAGTAATGGTTCCAGCAGGATTATCGGCTTTTAAAATATTTTCCGTATGAAACGTCTCATGATTATGATTTTTCCTCTGAATTAAATTATCAATAATTGCAATATTTGGAAACAACTCATGTTCAATTAAATTAGAAAAAGTAGCATCACCAACAGATATTAAAAACTTGGAAGATTTAATCTCATCAACAGCATCTTCAAAGTCAGGATATAATTTACCTAAAGGTTTCTTAAGTTCAAGTATTATATCTTTATTTAATTCTGCATCTAAACGTAACACCAAATCACTACCTAACTCTTAGACAATATTCCCCAGGAATTTGGATATTTAATTCACGAGCCAATTCAGACTCTTCAGGATCAGTGATAATTAAAAGACCACTCCAGTTATCGGAAGTGGGACTATCACATGATGGACAACGATCTCTTGATGATAACATCTTGCAAACAGTACATGCCTTCATTTTTAAGCCTTCTTACTTTTTCGTTTAGCTTCTTCAATCCATTCGAATTTACCTAAATTATTTTGTCTCATTGTAAGACCAATTTTAGTATCCTTAACTGAATTATCTTTAAGACTGATAGCTACCGTCCTTACTCTGACCAAATCACTTTCATCTAATGTTTTATTAGATTCTTTTGCAATAAGAGCGCCTCTTTTAGAATCATAATTAATATAGTCATCAGTTACTTGTGATACATGGACTAAACCATCCATTGGACCTAATCTAACGAAAGCCCCGAATTCAGCTATTTCAATAACTTCACCGTCAATAATTTCTTGTTGTTCTGGTTTAAAGAATATGGAATTAAAAATAACTCTATGGTATGAAGCACCATCACCCATAATAAGTTTACCTTCACCAAGTTCTTCAATTTCATAAACACAAATGAATAAACCTAAAGTCCTGTCCAAACGAGCATTATATGTTTCATTTAAAGTTTCAATTGCAACTTTCTCACGAGGCTCATTGAATCTTCGAGGAGGTATTCTTACTGTGTCTTCAATTTTGATCTTGTAGTACAAAATAATCCCTCAATTTTTTTGTAATATAGTAATTTTAATAAATTTAATCTATTTATATCTTGCCATCAACAGCTATATAATTTTTTTGCCTTAAATAAACAATAGTAATTCCTTTTTCCTTGGCACGATTTTTTAAATCAGCATCATTGGTAGCCAACACTTTTGAAATTCTAATCAAAGCATCATCCACAGTTTCATTTTCAAGCAATGAAATATCTTTTATTTCAACTTTTGAAGAATTAACTAGTTTTAAGGCCAAATTTGCATTTAAACGTATTTTACCCTTGCTATTTCTTTTCAAACCCTTCAATTCATTGATAACAAAAGTTGGAGTAGTCAGTTTATATGAAGGTAATAAATTTTCCAGTTCAGTTATAATATCAACATTGAACTGAAATGGAACCATGAAAAAATTTGTATCTATTACAACTTCTTTCAAAGACATTATTATCCTCAAATATTATTTAATAATACCATAACCAATTAATCTCCAACGTGCACCAACACGACGAGATAAAGCCACCCTGTCACCTGAACTAGCACAAACAGGTAATTTAAGTGTGACTTCAATATCATTCTTTTTGGTTGATGTAACAACACCAATCGTAGTTGTTGTACCACAATTAATCATTAAAGGTTCTTTAAGTTTAATTGGAGCAACATCACGCTCTTCTTTAGTACCTACAACTCTGTCAAGCAAATGAGCATCCATTTTAAAACTGTCAAGAACATCAGGTAATGATCCCACTTCCCCTGCTACAGAACCAGATAATGAATCTGATTTAGTTAGAGATGGATCTAATTTAGTTGCAATTCCAACAAGTCCTCCAGGACCTATTTCATCAACATTTTTATTATTAGCTTCAAGACCAATAATTTCTGAAGTTAAATATATTCTCTGGTTGTTGTTGGTAATGCCCGGTCTGATTTCAATTGTATCTCCGACCTTTAACTTACCCTGAACCAATGTACCTCCAATAACTCCTCCTTTGATTTTGTCAGCACCGGAACCCGGTTTGTTAATATCAAAAGATCTGGCAACATGCATTAAAGCTGTTCCATCAAGTTTTCTTTCAGGAGGCTGAATATGTTCCAACATAGTTTTAATTAGAATATCCATATTTGCTCCTTGTTGAGCAGATACTGGTATTATTAAAGCATCTTCAGCACAAGTACCTTTAACAAACTCTTTAATTTCATTATAACTTTCAATAGCTCTTTCTTTTGAAACTATATCAATTTTATTTTGAACTACAATAACATCCTTAACACCTATTACATCAAGTGCCATAAGATGTTCTTTAGTTTGTGGTTGTGGACAATGTTCATTAGCAGCAATAACTAAAACTGCTCCATCCATTATAGCAGCACCAGATAACATAGTTGCCATTAAAGTTTCGTGACCAGGAGCATCAACAAAAGACACTTTTCTAATTAATTCAGTTTCACTACCA
>CADBPS010000035.1 GCA_902796575.1 uncultured Methanobrevibacter sp.
GGTCTCGTTTCGATCCCAGTAGTGAAGTCCTTTTGTGTTTTGTTTGTGTACTATGGTTTTCTATGGGAATTTCATTTCGCTGCAAGCCTATTCTAATTATAATCATTTTTTAATTTATTGTTATTTTATTTGATTTTGCATATTGATTCCAATATGTTGTTATTATATATTCTCCTTTCATTAGATTAATGGATAATTTCGCAATTCCATTTATATCAGTTGTACGATTATAGAATACTCCATTAATATTGAATGTTATGTTTTCATTTGGAGAGATCTTTCCTTTTTTATCTAAAATTTTGATTTCAAATTTACTCCCATCCAAATACTTCAGGGATAAATCATTTGATATTATTCTTTCCAATACTTTTATTTTATTTGATACACAAGCACCATTATACATGGATGTAATTATGTAGTCTCCTGGCTCTAAGTTTATAGATAGTTTGGCTGTTCCGTTTATATCACTTATGCGATTATAGAATACTCCATTTATATTGAATGTTATTGTAGCATTGCTTAAAGCGATTCCCTGTCCATCAAGTACCTTGACAGCATATCCTGAGTCGTTTCTATAATATTTCACTAAATCATTATTTTCAACAAGCACAGGCTTAACTGTAATGAAGTTGCTTTTCTGTTCTCCTGTTGCCGTATTAATGGAGGTAATTATGTAAGTATTAGCTTCTAAATTGATATTTAACTTTGCAATTCCATTATTGTCCGTATTTCTCTTATAAATAACTCCGTTTATGTTGAACTTTATTTCCTCATTTTTTAAAGGATTTCCATTTTCATCTAAAAATGATGCATAATACTGAGTATCATTTCTATATTATTTTTCGATATTTTCTCCAAACACTGTTGGTTTTACTGTAACCTTGGATGTAGTTGAGCTTTTACCTAATTTACCATCATAGAATACTCTTGCTTGATATATACCACTTTCTAGATTTATTGCAATCGATGCATATCCTTCAGATGAGATTTCACGATAGTACGTTACTCCATTAATTGAAATTCCCACTTTTTCTCCAACCAGTGGCATGTCATGATAGTCTTTTAATTCAACATTTAGTCTTAGATGTCCTCCCTGAAATTTATCAACATCATTTGCACTTATTTTTGTTCCATAATCAGTTATATAATATGATGTATCCAGTTCTTCTCTCATTGTATGAATATATGCATGAACGTTATGATTTCCAATTTTATTTGATTTTAATGTAATTATGATGTCTCTATTGTCTTTGGCTGCAGGTATTTGCCAGTATAATGTATGCTGCTGTGCGTCATAAGTATAACTTCCATGGGATGTTACAGCGTTTACAAAATCCACATCTTCCCCTAAATTAAATACAGCAGTTCTTTCGCTAACAAGATGCTTAACTCTATAGTATATCTGTATTTCTTCTTTAACTAATCCTATTTTATCTATATCCATCAGATTAATCACTGGTGTCAATTTCTGATTTTCAAAGATATGGCTTCCAACATATAATTTCCCCGGATTTTGTGGAATGACGTTTGGAGCATAATATTTTCCTTTGAAATAGATATGAGTTATCTTATTTGCAGTATTTAAACCTACATTACGTCCATTATCATTTGTTGCAAAAGCATCAATTCCGTAAAATACTCCATTTTCCGTATCGTGTGTTTTGTAATCATAAGTCATTATGCTTTTTCTGTTATAACCTGAATTTTCATAGGAACAGATTATTATTATCGCATCCACAGGATTTGAACTATATCGTTTATAACTTACTTTTTTATAGTATGAATAGTAATTTGGAACAACAAGACATTCTCCATTATTCAATGTTCCTGTAAAATAAGTATTTGCAAAGGCTATTCCATATTTTCCGTTCGGATCTTTTATTACGAAATGGCCATATTTATATCTTGCAAGAATGTTTTTAATCTGGTTCAGGTAATTTGGTGAAATATCGTTATTTTTTATCATGGTGGCTGCAATCTGTTCTATTGTTCTTGATGAGTCATTATATTGGCTTCCTCCTTCGCCAACCACCCATCCGTTTTCAGTAATTATTCCATGGAAGAAATATTCATGTGGTGTGTCAATTTCCTGTTTAATTATATTAATGCCGTTCCATTCCATTGCATTGATTTCTATTCCGTTACCGGTCATTTGCCCGTCTTGTCTGAATGCAAATACCGTTTCATCATTTTCCTGAATAACTAAAGAACAACACTCACTTGCAGATAAATTTATTTCTTCATTTTCTGTTATTTCTTCATAGTATATTTCATCATTGCTTGTTATGTTTTCATTTATAAATTCTGCATTTATTGCAGGTATTGTTATCGTTAAACAAAAAAATATTATTAAAAATAATATTTTTTCATATTCCATAGTTGATTTTGTATAATAATTATTATAAATATATTTCTGTAATTTTTTAAGAAATAATTAAATATTATTTTTTATATATTTTTTAATGTCATATCATTTTTTGACTAATATTTAATTAATTTTTTTATGAGAAAGTGCTTTTGCTTGCTGTGATTAAAAAATAATTAATGTTGGATAGGCTGCCCGTTTCGAGGGTTACTCGAGGAGCGAAGGGTAAGCTAGCGATGATTCAAGAGAGTTAGTATACGGGCAA
>CADBPS010000036.1 GCA_902796575.1 uncultured Methanobrevibacter sp.
AAATTAACACCAAAAAAGTAATAATAATCTAATAATTTAAAAACAAAGAGTTAAAATAAAAAATCAACTTGACGACATTGATAAAATATTAAAAAGGTGATAAATTATGAAATGTTCAAATTGTGGTCAGTATGTACCGGAGGGTGAAAAATTTTGTGAAAGCTGCGGTTCTAAAATAGAAAATAATAATTCAGAAACTAAACACTGCTCTAACTGCGGAGAATTGTTAAAATCAGGCAGTGAATTCTGTTCCAGCTGTGGCTCTCCGGTCAATAAGCAAAATAGCTCAAATAATGTTTCATCAGATAATAATGGCGGTAAATTCTGTATTAATTGCGGTTCAAAAATTGATTTTAATGCTGAAATATGTCCCAAATGTGGAGTCAGACAAAATATTGCATCATTAAATAAATCAACAAAACACTGTACCAATTGCGGTTCTGAAATTGATATTAAAGCAGAAATTTGTCCAAGATGCGGAGTCAGACAGATATCTTCCACTTCCGCTTCATCAGACAAAAGTAAAGCTATAGCTTTGGTTCTGTCTTTTATCCTTCCAGGATTAGGTCATTTTTATCTGGGTTTATCTAAAAAAGGAATAATTTTACTGGTAATGGGATTATTAACATCGCTTACCTGGTTTTATCAGATAGGTTTAATTTATCTGATAGTATGGGGATATGCATTGTATGATTCCTACAAACAGGCTGATGCTTTATTGAGGGGGAAAATGTGGAAGACTGGTAAAATCCGGTTTTCACTTAACCTCCAACTGAAATATTTGTTTTATCCGTTGTGATATTATGAGTTGGATAATAGGATTGATAATAGGTTTAAGTGTAGGAGTAACTTTCTATCATAGATATAAATCCAGGGAAAAAAACAATCTATGTATTCACTGCGGTGCTCCCTGTGATGAGAATTCTGATTACTGTCCGGGCTGCGGCACGAATCTTGCAAGAGAACGTGCGCGGTATAAACCAATTTCTAAATCTTCAAATATACAATCTGAAACTAAATTCTGTTCCAATTGCGGTAATCCCAAAGAAAAGAATGACTCTTTCTGCTCCAGGTGCGGCAATAAATTATAGGAAATTTCTACTGTGCAGTGAAGGTTATACCGTCTGATTAAGAAATGAATCTGTGCAATTGAAAGCAATTAAAAAAGGAAGATAAAAAATGAAATGCACAAAATGCGGGTATGAAATAAATAGTGGAGATAAATTCTGTGAAAAATGCGGCAGTAAAATAAACAGTTTTACTGCTGACGGAAATACCAAATTCTGCACCAAATGCGGAGCCGTAATAAATAAGGACAGTCGATTCTGTTCCGTTTGCGGATATGTGATGGATGATGTGCCTCAAAAAAGGTATTTGTTTTTCATTGCATGGGGATATCTGTCTTCATTTTCTGTATTATTCCTTGAAATTACCCTCATTTGTTTGCTAGTTTCTGTTCCTACCGGTTTTTATCTTATGGCACGTCCGGAAACCAGAAAGAATAAAAGGTTATACATACACGGGATATTAATGGTTGTTATGTCGTCTGTATTCTTTATTATCAGACTATATTTTCCTTAAATCATAATCAAAGATGGATTATTCAAATCCATTTACAGATGAAAGTGGCCGGAAATATCATATTTGTACAAAGAACTTGACAGTTTATTTAACATTAATATATTATTAATATGAAAAATTCTAATTAATTATTGTGGAGGTTTATTAATGGATGAGTATATTTTTAAGGGTCTGGCTACTTTTGGATTAATTGAAGATATGGCATATAGAAGTAGTTCTGGAGATTTGGAGGTTTATAGATTAACTGGAAAAGCTAAATTTTTAGAAGAAAAGGGAAACTATAAAGAAGCTAAGGAATTATACACTAAAGCAGATGAAATTTATTGCCCATTACACAAAGATGAAATGAATGAATTGATTAAGAAATTTGGAAAAAGGGATTATTTATTGCATGCAAAGCTTAAAACTAGAATACGTTCATGTAACACAAAAATGAATAGGGATAAAATAAAAGAATTAGAGCCTAAAGCTAAGCAACTAGAAAAAACAAATCCTAAAGAAGCTATTAAATTATATGAAGAGCTAAATATATTGAATCCCGGACTAAAAAAATATAACAATAGAATAAAAGTATGCAAAAATAATTTTAAGGGGTTTGTCAATAAATCCATAATTTTCTAATTTTTCTTATTTTATTTATTTCTATTATTAATTAGTCTTTATTTTAGAT
>CADBPS010000037.1 GCA_902796575.1 uncultured Methanobrevibacter sp.
AAATTAAATAAATTAAAGAAAAATTAGTAGAAATCAATAGTGAAAATAAGAAAAAAATTCAAAAAAATCTTAAGTTTCTAGCAGTGAAAGTGTTGTAATCTCTTTAATATAATCTAAATCCATGTTTTTGTGCATCATTCTTTTTGCAACTTCACGATTAATGCATAATTTTTTATTAGTATTCATTTCATCGCCTCAATTCATTCATTAAACATTCTTTATATTTCGCAATATAATATTCTTCAGTTGCAACATCATATAATCCCAAGCCAGTTATTTCTTCAATTTCTTCAAAATCAAATTTCTTGTCCATTAATCCACGTGCGATTTCTCCCAACAAATCCTTTAATTCAGGCCGGATTTGTTCTGCAAGTCCATATATCTTTTTCATACTGTTTTCATCAATTCCACTTATTGGCAATAATCATCAATAGAATCTTCATACAAACCATCAATAACAATACATTCTATTAACAGTTCACTGCTCCATAATTTCATTTCATTTTTAACTTTATCACTGTCAAGTACTGTTTTATCATCATCAGAGCTGAAAATCCTATGATTATCTATAAATTTTTGAATTTCATCTGGAGTCAAACCCGTTATCTGTGATGCATTTTCAATGTTATTTTCATGCATAAGCAAATTCAGCAGAATCTTATTTCTTTTTGACTTGATTCCAATATTTTTAAAATGATTCTCCATTTTGTCAACCACTTCTTCACTAATAGGGAAAGAATTAAAATAAATAAGTTCAGTTTTGGTATCTCCAGGATTTTTTCAATGTCATTCTCCGAATATCCCAAATCAGTCATTTTAATTAATGCTAAATTTTTAGATATATCCTCTCCGTTTTCAATCAACTTGGATTCTACGATATTTTCAAAATCTAATTTGCATGATTGTCCTTTTCCTTCACATATTTCGTATATATCAATTTCATCCAAATCAATGATTCTTTTGCATTCCCAGTCCTCGTATTTATGACTGCAATAGTAGTAAAGATATTCTTCTCTTTTTTCAAGATCGTATTCTTTGATAAATGTCTTATCCAGTTCAATAAGATTTTCAACTTCATTTAAATCAATATTGCAAACACCTTTTACTAAATTTGGATATGTATGCTTTCTTTTTATCAATCGTTTTGCGGCAGATTTTTGAATAGTTGATCTCCAAAAATCTTTATTTTCAAAATCAATATCTTTGCCCATATAATCACCACCATTATTAAATTGTTTTATTTAGTATTTAAAGTTTTTATTTTATCTTAAATCAATTTTACGATGTTATTATAATTTTTTAGAGTCAAATCAATTTTATGAAGCGAGAACAATATTATCAAGTGAGAGCAATTTTTATATTTGGTAAATATGATGTTTTTTGTTCTAAATCCTAAAACAAATTCATTGCTTCTTTTATTGAATATATTTAAAAAGATAATTCAGTTGATTTTCAAAACTATATTTTAAAATGAGGGCGGCATAGATTGCAGTTATTGTATACATCAATTTAAAAATCAATCCTCGAGCTCATCTTTCATTCTTTTTTTAACCCATTTTGGTGCAATTCGTTTAAATAATCTTACAACATCCTCATTAGGGGCATGTTCATATTTGTATTTACTGTAGAAAAGTAAAATTGCAGCAGAAAACGTTATCAATATGCATATAAACATCATGAGATTAGTTGATTGGATTAGCAAAAAATCAAGATGCTGTGGCCCCAATTCCCTATTTCCAACAAATATTGATAATATTAAAGTGAAAATTCCGGCACTTAAAATTTTACCGAATTCTTTACTGGTTGATAACACAGAACTGGCATCGGGCAAATCTTTTTCTTCCACAATAGTTAAAACATACTTATTGTTTGGGGCTGAAAACAATCCGTTTCCCATTCCCTGCAGGGCACATGCAACAAGAATAATATTAAACGGTATGAACTCAATGAAGAAAAATATAGTCGAAGACAGGCATATAAACATCATTGCAACACCAGAGATTAATCTCGGATCAATCCTGTTTGAAAGCCTTCCTGAAAAACCGGACATTACTATCATTATAATTGGTGCAATAATAAGAATCAAACCGACGATTAATTCTGTAGTATCTAAAACATACTGCAAATGCAGGGATAATGATGTAATGGAAATAGTTGTAGTAAAATAAGTTGCCATGGCAGCATAATTTCCAATTACATACTTAACATTTCTAATCAGGTTGAAATTGAACACAGGTTCCGGAACACTTTTTTCAACTTTAATGAAAATTACAGCCAAAATCAAACAGATTACTAAAAGGATAATTCCTATATCATCCAAGACGGTCATACCATAAGTAAATAGAATCATTATAACAACATACATCAATGAACCTATATTATCAACAGGTCTTTTCTCAGTAGTCCACTCATAGTCAACCTTACTTAACAATACCAATAAAATAGCTATTATCGGGATTAGTATCAAAAATGCAGTGCTCCAGTCAAATAAATAAATTACAAATCCCATAAATGAAGGAGCTATTAACATTCCCACATATCCTGCTGATGAAACAATACCTAATGCAGAACCTATTTCGCTGTCTTCAAATTCTTCAACTATCATAACATACAGGCTGATTGCAAGTGAAGCAGAAGTAAAACCCTGAAGTAATCTTGATACAAGAAAGAGAACATCATTTGAAAGTAATGTAAGAAAAATTGAAATTAACAGTAAAAAAAGACTTGCATTTGTACTTTTTTTAACCCCATACTGAGAAATGATTTTAGCAAAAGGCAGACTAAAAGCCACAAAGCTCATCAGGTAAATTAAATTTACCCACATAAGCGTTTCAGCTGAGAAATTTAATTTTGAAGATATTTCAGGAAGTGCAACAACAGTCATATTGGCAATTAATTGTATAATCAATTGGGCAGTTGCTGCAACTACTAACGTTAATCTTGATTGTGAAATACCGATAATAACACTCCTTGCCAAAGCATATTTTTTAAATATCTGAAAAACTGCAAGTCTCCTTGGAATTCAGGAGTGTGTTTCAAAAAGAAGAAACTTTTACTTGTGCTCTTTCAGATAGCTCCATATAATGATATTTGAAATCCATAATTAATTAACTTTTTGTTATTCAATATATTTTACAATCCACAATATTATTTTTGGAATAAATAAGATGTATTTTCTGCAATATGCCTGAATTTGATGATAACATTAATTTTACTCAAATTTATATTCACACCATCAATAAAATCATCATTTTTTTAACTTAAAATTAAAGTCACTAATCAGGTTATAACCCCTTTTAATCAATCATCCAACACGTTTTCAATGTTACTCTCAACGAAGTTAAATCATCACTGATTGGAATGCGTGAAAATATCGTCCTATTAATAAAGCATTAAATGATAAATATCAGATAACTGCATTTTGCCTAGCAGTTTTTTGTGATAAATATTTAATAATATTATGACCAAAACAATAAACAGGAAAAAATGTTTCTATCATACAAACATATTAAGAAAAGGTGATAACAATGCCTGAGACTGATTATTTAAAAATACCTCAAAATAGAGTTGGTGCATTGATAGGCGCCAATGGAGAAGTTAAAAAATCCATCGAAAGATTAACAGGTACAATACTTGACATTGACAGTGATGATGGAACTGTATATATTACACCAAGAGAAGACATGGAAGATCCTTTAGGAGTTTGGAATGCTAATCATATAATTAAAGCAATCGCCCGCGGTTTCAATCCCCAAATAGCTATGAAATTAATTCATGACAATATTTATTTGGAAATAATTAAATTACCCTTATATATAGGAAAATCAAAAAAGGCATTAGCCAGATACAAAGGTCGTATTATAGGTAAAAATGGTAAAACGCGTGAGTTAATTACTGAATTAGCTGATGTGGACATGGCAGTTTATGGCAAAACTGTTTCACTGATTGGTGAAATGGATAATGTCCTGGTTGCAAAGGAAGCTATTGAGATGATTTTAAATGGATCAAGACACAAATCTGTTTATGGATTTTTAGAAAACAAGAAAGAAACACTTAAATTAAAAGAATTCAAAGAACTTGTCGGAATCGATGATGATAAAATCGAATTTAAAGACGGTATTGAATTTGATATGGAAAAAATGGAGTAAGAATATTCCACCATCACCAGCACTTTTTTTCCATACTTAAAAAAAATAGCATTTTGTATTCTTACAGAATGTTTCTATATTCACTAGAATAACAATTTAGGTTAAAATTCTTGGAAAAAGAGATATTGGATGCATTAATTTTATCGATATTAATTGATAAATCAAAGAATACCCAAAAGTATTATATACTTCAATAGACATATATAGGTATCGTAGTGTAAATACATTATTTTTTCGTTAATTTTTATTATATTTTGTTGTGTATTTTGTAGTGACATGATGGTTTGATGTAAACTTAAAAATACCCATCAAATGCTCTCTGATGAAATTTAAATATTCAAAATAACCAAAATAGTAGATGACAGTGACAAAATTAATTTAAGTTTTTTAACTGTAACAACGGTTAAAAAATTAATATTAATGCTAAAATTGTCAAACCTTGGTATGAGGGCAATATCACGGCAATCCATACTTATGGAAGCATACACCCGTGAAATAAGAATTCTCAACTTCTGTAAAGTTGAGGCATTTAAAATACTTAATGAAATTAATAACAATATTAACTCATTTAATTAAGGAGGAAAAAATTTGACTCAACAAGATATGGGACTCGATTGGGAAGAGGATTTTCAGCGATTAACACCATCACAGTTTTTTAGAAAAAACAAACAAATGTTAGGTTTTACCGGTAAAATCAGATCTTTAACAATCGTATTTCACGAATTAATAACTAACAGTTTCGATGCTGCCGAAGAATCAGGTATACTGCCAGATATTGATATCGAATTGAAACGTGTAGACAAAGAACATTATATTTTAAGACATAAGGATAACGGACCTGGAATTCCGGAAGATTATATCACACAAGTATACTGTACTATGTTTGCAGGATCCAAATTCAGAAACATCCAGTCAAGGGGACAGCAGGGTTTAGGATGTAGTGGATGTGTATTATTATCACAAATGACTACGGGTAAACCTGCTAAGGTAATTTCATGTTATAAGAAAAACGATGAAATTAAAGGAGTCAAAATGAAATTCCAAATGGATGTTAAGAATAATACTGGAATAATCATGGAAAAGGAAGAATTCCACTGTGAACAGACAGGGGTCTGTATTGAATTACAATTTAAAGAAGTTTCATATTCCCTTGCGGAACAGGGTGCATTCGAATACATCAGAAGAACCATGATTGGAAATCCTCATGCCAAAATTACATTTAGAGATCCTACAGGTCATAAATATATTTTCAAAAGAGCAGCTAATGTTGTTCCTGTTCAGCCAAAAGAAGTATTGCCTCATCCAAAAGGAGTCAGTGCAGATGACTTGATGACAATGGCGCAAAATACCAAAAAGAAAAGGTATTCCAGTATGCTGACTTCATCATTATCTAGAATGTCTGCAAAAAGAGTTAAAGAAATAGCTGAAATGACAAACATTGATATGAACAAACGTCCTAAAGCTATGACATTTCAGGAAGCTGAAAAAATTGTTGATTCTTTCAAAAAAATGAAAATTATGGCTCCACCAACTGATGGACTTATACCTATTGGATCTGAACAAATTGAAAAAGGTATGAAGCAGATACTCAAGCCTGAATTTGTAACAACAATTACAAGAAAACCTGTAACATATGCAGGTGGTGTTTCATTTATTATTGAAGCAGGTCTGGCATACGGCGGAGACTCCGGAAGACTGGTCAACGGTCAGAAAAAGTCAGAGATTATGAGATTTGCCAACAGGGTTCCATTAACATTTGATGCAGGAAGCTGTGCTATTACAGAAGCATTGAAAAGTATTGACTGGAAACGTTATGGTCTTAAGGATTTGGAAAATACCCCATTAACATTATTTGTTAATATTATATCAACACAAGTCCCATATCTCTCAACAGGTAAACAAAGTGTTTCACCGGAACCTGAAATTGTTCAGGAAATCAGACAATCAACTATGAAACTAGCTCGTCAGCTTCAAAAGCACCTTAGAGCTAAAAGAGCAGCAAAAGAAAAAGAAAAACGTTCAAAAGTATTTGAAGATTATGTTCCAGTCATCATTGAAGAAGCGGCCAAACTTGGAGAAACAGATATACCGGAATATCAGGAAGTTCTTGCTAAAGTAACAAAAAGAGCTCTTGCAGAATTGCTCGGCGAAAAAATTGAAGAAGAAGAGGAAGAAGAAGAACTTGATGCAATCATAATGGAAGAACTTGATGAACACGGATATGTGGTTGACAGCGAAAACAGCAGTTTGAATTTCGAAGAAGAAGATGAGGAAACAGAAGAGTAGGTGATTAAATGACCGACGAAGTTAAGCAAGATGGCAAATCACATAGAGAAAAAAGGAAAGAATATACTTTTAACAAATTAAAAGGTTTGGGTGAAGAAATCATTGAGGAAATTGAAAAGCAAAAGGTTCCTTCAATTAGAGTTCCTTCAAGAGGTACTGGAAATATTGTTTATGATGATGCTAAAAGGTACTATGTTCTAGGAGACAGGTATGGTAGAAGATCTTTAGGTAATGTTAAGCAAATCCGAAAATTAGGACAAATGGTTTATGTAGCTAATTTCTGTAAAGATTTGGTTGCAAGAGAAAAAACAGCTACCATCAGGGAAATGTATTATGTTTCCGAAGGATGGGGTATTAGTTTTAAAACGCAGCAGGAATCGAATATTGTTGGAGAAGATTTGGAAGTTACCTTAGGTACTACACGTGAAGATTTAGGATTAATGCCTGAAGAAGATGGTGCATCAGTTTACGGAGACATTACTCTTTTGGATGATGATGTTGAAATTAATGCGGCCAGAGCAGGAAAATCCGGATATACCATTTCACCAACAATTGACCAGGTGGAATTTTTAGATCACGGCGTTGAAAGAGTTATTGCTGTGGAAACAATGGGGATGTTCCACCGTATGGTTCAGGAAAATGCTCATTCACGATTTAACACATTAATTGTTGGACTTAAAGGACAGGCTGCACGTGCTACACGAAGATTTATTAAAAGAGTCAATGAAGAATTAAAATTGCCAGTATATATCTGTAACGACGGAGACCCTTGGGGATTCCACATTGCACAGGTTATTATTTCCGGAAGTGCTAAATTAGCTCATGTCAATCACGACTTAGCTACTCCAGATGCAAAATTCATGGGCGTTACAGCATCAGACATTATCAACTACGATTTACCTACAGATAAACTCAAAGATGTTGACGTTATGAGATTAAAAGAACTCTCTAAAGACCCAAGGTATAGAAGCGATTTCTGGCAAACTGAAATCAAAAAAATGCTTAAAATTGGTAAAAAAGCAGAACAGCAATCCTTTTCAAAATATGGGCTTGAATATGTTGTAGATACATATTTCCCAGAAAAATTAGAACAATTGGAAAATTAAATCTAATTTTCCTACTTTATATTATTAATATATGGGCTGATAAATATGGCAATTGAAGAAAAAGAAATTAAAGTTGTAGGAATGCACTGCAACTCATGTGTAAATGCAGTTCAACTATCATTAACAGACGTTGATGGTATTGAAGATGCTAAAGCGGATTTAGATTCAGGAATCACAAAAATAAAATTAGACAGTGATAAAGTATCTGATGCAGATATTGAAGAAGCTGTCGAAGAAGCAGGATTTAGCGTTGAATAAATCCACTATTTTTTTTATTTTTTAAAACCAGTTAACCAAATTATTAATTGATTAAAATCTATTTTATATATAATACAGTGATAAATCTATTTATATGAGTAAAAAAAAAGAATAAAAATGGTTTATTTATACTTCAGAGTATAATAAACCGGAAGCTCTACTAATAAAGAATACAAGATAGATTCCTAAAATACCCATTATAATTCCACCAACAGTAGCATTCAATTCTGTGATAAATCCAGCAATAAGGAACAATACTAAAGAAATTAGTACAACTATTATGAGAAATAATAAAAGCTTAATAAAACCTATTTTTGAAATGTCTCCAATAGCTTCGCCAATAGCTAATGCATATCCAAAGTCTTCAGTTTTAGCTAATCTGCATTGAGCCATGAATTGAGCTAATCCGAAAATAACAAATAAAATAAAAGCTACGATTAATATAATCCAGCTTCTAAAGAATATTGATAAAACTGAAACAATGATAACTGGAATAATATAATAAACAATAGATAGGGCAAATAATTTAACACCATTAAAAAATTGTCTTAACAGATCAATTTCTGGAGCACTGCTATCTCTGTTAATACCATATTTGATGATATCCAGTTCATAACCACTAATTACAAAACCCAGAAAGATAGCTACGACAATTCCAATAACCCCTGATCCAATAGTTGCAAGGACATTACCATTCTGAATACTAAAAACTGCAGCAGCAAGAGTTCCTCCAACTACAATTCCGGCAATAATACCCAAAATAAGATAAATTATAAAAGATTTAATATTTTGTAATGGGTATGAAAGTGAATCACGAAATATTTCACCTAATTCCATGCTTTTCCTCCTTTAAATTGATTTAAAAAAAAACTCGAAAAAGAGTCATAAGTATTTCTATATATAATACTATTTAAATATAAGGTTGAGTATTAATTTTTCGAATGAATAAAAAAAACAAGGCTTTAATCAACCTATTGATAATATAAGTGATAAACACAATCATAATTTGAAAAATAAGAAAAAAACAAGTATTTCTAAAACAAAAATATGGAATACAATAAAATGAAAAATAGTATTTTAAGCTTATGAATACACAAGTTTTCTCATACATTCTCCGATTTCAAGCAGGATAAATACCATCATTTTCATATTTGATTTCCAGCCATGTTTTAAGCATCTTATCAGAGAGAATATATTTTTTATCAAATGTATGCTCTATTATTCCCTTATTCAAAAGAGAATCAATATATTTTGTAATTGTTGACTTAGCATAGTTCAGTTCATTATACAACAGAGCCCATGTTACAGGTTCGTTTTCAACCATAAAAATTATAATCTCTTTTTCAATTGAACTCAGCGTTCCCCATGCATATAACCACATTATCACTATCTGATCAACGTTTAAAAGAAGCTTTTCTTTAATTAATTCCTCATCGCATTTAACATCAGTTGGTAGGATAGAAGATAAGCTGTTAATATATGCAGGAATTCCTCTGGTACAGGAGTAAAATCTTTCAAAACCATCATCTGTAAATTTTAAACTAGGCAATCTTTCATTCAAGTATTTTTCAGTTTGATCTTTAGTGAATGGATCTATGTTAAATTGCAACATTCTTCCACCAAATGCACCATTTTGACCGTTAATCATACGAATTATTTCACCTGTTTGGGATACTGAACCTGTAAATATATAGCTCACATTGAATTGTTCTTGAGTATAACTTCTAATCAACCAAAAAAATGCTTCTGGATTTTTTAGAGATTTCAACAATTGAAACTCATCAATTACAATAATGAAACCCTTGATATCTTCAGAAGAATCAACTATTATTTGGGGAAGTTTCATTGCAAATTTACTTAATTTCAGATAATTGGATTTAATTTCAGGTAGTTCAATATCAGATAGTTTAATATTGCTCAAATCATAATCTTTCAATTTTAATTGGTTGATAAAATTAGAAATAGTATTTTTAATTTTATTGAATGTTTTATCATCCTCTTCAATAGTTTTATTTATTTTATTTAAAATTTCCTTAATAACCTCTTCTTCTGTTAACTCCCCTTTTTGACCAGCATATACTTTTGATAAATCAATATAAGCAGTTAAATATTTATTTGGTTGATCATTCAAAATCTTTTTAAGTAGAAATGTTTTTCCAACACCCCTATAACCAGTTATCAACAATTGATTTGCAATATTAGCATCCAATAGAGATAAGTTCGCATTTATTTGTTTAATTTCCTTTTTTCTATTAAAAAAATATTTATCTATGTCTTTTGGAATAATCACTGGAAGAGAACTCATTTTAAACACCTCGCCGATATGTACTATATTTGGAATTATTAACATTTAAGTATTTTTATTATGGACGATATCATATAAAACGAACTTGTCCAAATTTCACGAACAAAAAATAAAGTTCACCAACAAAAAACCAGTCCAAATTCCACGAACAAAAAA
>CADBPS010000038.1 GCA_902796575.1 uncultured Methanobrevibacter sp.
ACATTGTAATCATAAGTTTTAATGCCCAATTCCGCCTGATTCTTATCAATTTTTTTCATAGCCATAAATAACCAATCCACAATAAACTATACTCAATATAAAATATGTAAACACTATTATATAAACTTTACTATTCTAAAAATAAGTAAAATTAAAAATTAAAAAATTTACATAATCTAAATAAAAAATTAATAAAAATTAATGATAAAAATTCAATTTCCATTAATTTCATGTGAAAAATTAAAAAAAACAAGAAAAATATAACACAGTTATAAAAAATTCAAATTAAAAAATTAATTTTGGCGGACACCCTAATATTTCATGAAGTTGTTTGTATAATCGTAATTTAGTTTCAAAGTATTGTTAAATTTTTTTTTTCAGATGGGCTCCATTTGTACTGATTTTAGAATCTTACATACTATTATTTTAATTAACTTTTTAATTGATTATTTTGATAGTTAAATTAAAAACATTTATTTTTTTTAATTGTTATTTTAATTATTTGATGCATTCCTTTAATTTTTAAATAATAATTCGTCTTCTATGGATATGGGTAAAAATAATTTGGCTCATATAATATTGTTCTAATGTGTTTGAAAGTGAAATCTGAATGAAACATCTCTTATGTCCTTTTTTGTTAAAATTTATAAAATTGATCAAAAAACAAATAAATATTAAATAAATTGCAAAAAATTGCAATTTGGCTTGAGAAAATTTGATTTTAAAAAAAGAAAGGAGATGATATGATTAGTCTCATCCCTATTTTATTTAAAGTAAAAATGGAATTGAATTAGTAAAACTTTCTCCGGAAGAATGTGTATTATAATTAAATCCACTAATTACAAAACCCCAGTTTTCATTTATTCCCGGAATTATACTTGTTGGAAAAACCACTGCGCTGCTTTGAGTATTACTTTTACATGAAGAGGATGTCAAAAAATTCAAATCATCAGGAAGTGAACTTGAAGGTTTGGAATCAACATGATGAACATTATATCCGAATAGTATCCATTCAATTAATTGATCATTTTTTGAAGTTGGTTTATTTCCTCCCCACCAATTGTCAGATATTGTACCATAAGTACCTTTGTTAAATACTGACTGGCCTTCATCTCCAGCTTTATTGTTGATGAAAACATTGTGAATTAATGTTAATTTAGACTTTTTGGAGTCTAGATAAATTGCTCCGCCTTCATCAGTACATGTATTATCTTTAAATATACAATTTGAAAAAGTTACATCATTTTTATCATTTATATATATTGCACCACCGTCATCACTTATAAGGGCATTTTTACCTGCACTGTTTGAAATAAAAACGGCATACTTTACATTTTGAGTAAATGTATCTGTATATATTGCGCCACCTTTGTCTTTATCTGCAGTATTGCCTTTAAAATAAGAAGGTGTATTTAATAATGTCAACTTAGATGCATATATTGCTCCACCAGAGTTTTCAGCATAATTATCATTAAATGAACAATTATTAATGCGTGCTTCATTATTTGTTCTTATTGCACCACCATAACAAGTACGTATTGCAGCTCCCGCAGCTTTATTTGAGTTAAAGATACAATGATCTGCATCAACAATTCTTCCAGAATAAATTGCTCCACCATCAACATTAGCCGTATTGGAAGAAAATACTGTATTTTTTACATATGTTTTACCGTCGAATGCTCTTGTGAAAATTGCTCCACCATGAGCGTTATTTGCCTTATTATTAATGAAGAATGAATTAAAATTTTGTGTATTTGATTGATTATAGTTAATATACACATCTCCGTTATTGGAAAATATTGCACCGCCAAGGTTTTCGGCAAAGTTATCTTTAAATGTGGAATTATCAACAATGACATCATATTTTGCACAAATTGCTCCACCACTGCCTTCACCAAATGAAATCTTTTCTTTGTTGGAATCAAATAAACAATTAATAACACTTACATTTTTATTAGAATATATGCCTGAAGCATGCATATCAGCAACATTTGTCATAAATTTTGTATTTGTAGCAAATACATTGGACATACTATAAATAGCACCACCACAATTGGATGCCACATTATTTAGGAAAAAGGAATGGAAACATCCATCATTAATTTGTTTATGATTAATATATACATCAGGATAGGAATATATTGCTCCACCACAATATCCGCTATTTGATTTGAATGTACAGTCATTAATTATAAGTGGTTTAGTTCCGGCATTATATATTGCTCCGCCGTAACTCTTAGCATTGTTATTTAAAAATGTACAGTTTTCAATTGTATATTGGGCTTTGCAGGAAATGCTAATTGCACCGCCCTCCTTTTCAACTTGTGCATTGATTATACTAAGATTTTTTAAGAATACATTTCCATTACTTGAAGAAAAGCCTCCATGGCTCAAACAGTTAATAGTATGGCCCTGTCCATCTATAACTATGTCCTTATTAATCTTAACACAAATATTTTCGTAATTAGAATAATCATGATTCAAATATAAAACCGGATCATTGGCATTTGATATTTCCTGTTGAAGATTAGTAAATGCCAGAGGAAATGAATCATAATTATTGTTGGAATTGGAATTAGCTATAGAGTTTGATAAAGAATTCTCGACACTGATTGAATTATCAGCACATGATGATACGACTGCAGTTTCATTATTGAAATCCGCTGCAGAAACACTTGCCAGTGAAAAAATAATTGTAAAAAAACAAATACATAATATAAGTTTCATATTAATAAAGATCACCTCAAATTATTGATATTTGTACATATGATATAAGTTTTATTTAAACAATTTCGCATGCAAGTACTTACTTACATCATTATTTTTCAAAAATATCGATTCCATCAATCTAAATTTATTTTATTTTAGTTATTATTAACATATTATTGGTTATTGGTTATATTTAGTGTTTATTTTTCTTAATTTTTAAATTTAATAATTTTTTTATTGTGTATAATAATTGAACTATTATATAATCATGTTTGGGTGATATGCATAAAGCTGTTAAGGATTATTCAGTTTCGAAACATTGTTAAAATTTCTTTTTCAGATTGACTTCACTGCACTGAATAATACTTTTAATGTATATTTGATTTCAATGGTTAGTCGTGTGTTCGGTTATTAAAAAAAGAATTGAAAGGATTAAATTAATTAATCCTTAATAGTTATAGTATTTGAAATTTTTAATCCGTCATACTCGGAAGTGATGATGTATTCACCTGCTATCAGGTTGATGTTTAATCTGGCTATTCCTGAAAAATCGCTTGTTCTGTTGTAAAGTTCTCCGTTGATGTTGAATGTTACAACTGCATCAGCTAATGGATTTCCCTGACTGTCCAGAACGGTCACGTTGAATGTTGAGCCGTCTTTATAAGTCATTTCCAAATCAGTAGCATTTAATGTTGACAATACTGTAATGTTATATGACATTTGAAGGCCGGTTAAAGGATCAACAGCTGTCAGAATGTATTCGCTCTGTGGTAAATTAATGTTTAATCTGGCCGTACCGTTTTCATTGGTTAGTCTTGTGTAAAATATGCCGTTGATGTTCATTGTAATGTTTTGTCCGGCTACAGGATTTCCTTCACTGTCAACTAATGTAATGTGGAACTGTGAGGTGTTTCTGAAGTATTTTACTAGGTTTTCAGCTATTAATGTTGGCAATACTGTAATGCTGTTTTCAATGGTTATATCGTTGAATGTGGTTTTGATTGTGTAGTTGCCTGGACCTAAGTTAATGGCCATTTTAGCAGTTCCGTTTTCATCACTTGTTCTTGTATAATTTTTACCATTGATTTCAAAGATTACACTTTCGTTGGCAACACCAATTTTTGCTTCAAACTTGGAGTCATTTTTATAGATTTTTTCCAGATCTTGGGTGTAAATATCCAAATCTTTAGCATAGATTTTTAAAGAAATTGTTTTGCTTTCCAAAGATAAATCTTTCCATCCTTCACCAAGGTCAATGAAACTTATATTTTCCTGATAGATTTGTCTTGAATCAGTTAATAAATAAACTGATTCTTTTTTCATCAATGCTGTAAAGATATCTTCAGTTGTTATTGGAATTTCTGTTGTTAATTTGATGGTATGATAACCTGTAAACGGTGCAATTCCACTTTGATTATGTTTTAATTCGCCATTTACATAGATTTCAAATGTGTAGTTTTCATCTGCATCAAAGTAAGTTCCTATTCCACTTATTGATTGTGTACCGCTTGATTCATATGTATTTTTATAACATATAATGCTTCCATTACCGTTTATATATTCTAAATGTCCACCTAAATCTGTCTGGTAGTTTGTTGTGTAGTTTTCAGTATTTCCAATAATAAATCCTATTGCAAAGCTGGTGTTTAAAAGACTTGTGTCATAGTAGGATATGTACATATATCCGTCCTCTCCGAAACCGGTTCCCCAGCTATTTTTCAAGATGAATGCTCCATTTCCAGGAGGGGTTTCGAGGAAGTTTGAAGCGGGATAGTTATCATCCCATCCAACAAGACTTATTGCATGGTTTGTGTAGTTTTTAGTGTTTTGATAATAAGCGAATGTATTTTCATTCAGGCAGGATTCATTATTATAATAACCTGTTGTGACGGATCCGCACAGAAGTATTAATTTTTTAAGCATGTCATTATCTGTTGCATTTTTACGGGGATTTGCAAAGGCCGCATCGAATATGTGGATTTTTTCATTCGAAGTTATTAATGGAGATAATTTTCCTAATTCATCATAAGTATCATATTCATTTGGTATTACACCAAACCAGCTGAGAACATATTCAAGACCCTGTTCTCTGGCTCCACCTTCCTCTTCTCCTTTAATACCATATATTGAATATTGCAGCATACTGCTTTGCATATTGTTTTCTGAAAAATCAAATTCAATGCCTGTCGCCTTTAATAATGCGGATTCTAAGGCTCCACAAGTACCAAATGTCCAGCAGGAACTCATTTCTCCCTGGTCTTTAACTGGTGAAACCCATCCCCACTCACGTGAGTCGTATCTTGATGGAAGAGTCACTGTATTAATAGTATTGTTTATAAGCACGATATTTTTACCTATTTCATAAATATCGCTATCATAATTTGTATTATTTAAAGATAAGGTATCATTTCCAAGTTCAATGTCTTCTAATTCATAACTGAGGAAAACACCATGTACTGCTTCCCCGTTATTTGAAAATATTATATTTTTCATATTTAATTCGCTGTCATATGCATAGATGGCCTGAATTGCATTGTCTGTAAAGTTGGAGTTTTCTATTGTTATATTGAAAACATCACAATATATTCCTCCTCCGCAACTTAAATTCTCATAATGTAGTTTATTTCCATTGACTAATATATTATTAATAATTGCTCTTAGATATGAGAGGTATATTGCTCCTCCATCATATATGGCAGAGTTATTTGTAAATTCACAGTCTCCGATAAATATTTTACCTCCTAACTGAACCAATGCTCCACCGTAATCACCCCTTGAATTGATGAATTTTGAATTGGTGATGCTGGAAGTTCCAGTTTCTCTAAGACCAATGTCGATAAATACTGCACCACCGTTTTTACGTGATTCTGTATTTATGAAGTTACAACCGTCAATTTCCGCATAATCAAATCCTTTAATTCCTATTGCTCCGGCTGTTTCATTTGCATACAGATTTTCAAAAGTTGAATTTTTAACGGTAATCATATTTTCAGCATATATTGCGCCGCCATATGATGATTTTGAATTTCTAAAAGAAGAATTGCTGATTATTGTTATATTCCTACAGTAAACGCTTCCTCCCCAGGTGGCAGTATTGTTATCGAATTGACAATTAATTATTTCAATATAGCCCTCATCACTAAATATTGCTCCTCCACGTGCAGCAGTATTGTTTATGAATGTTACATTATCAAATATGGCTTTTTGGGTTGAAGAAACTGCACCACCAATCATAGCATTATTTTCCGTAAATGTCACATTAATTAATGTAATTGAAGGTACTGAAGAAATAGCTCCACCAAATTTACCTTTTCCATTTACAAAATTAAGATTTAAAATTGTGATATTATCTCCGTCAATAATATTAAAGATTCTAGCCAGATTATTTCCATCAATAGTATAATCGTTACCATTTATAGTAAAATCAGTTTTATTTATTACAATCCCTTCATTAAGTTCGTAATCTGTTGCATTGTTAAAAACGTAGTTTTGATTTAAATTCAAAACTGTGTCTGCATTTTCTATTTCATCAGCCAAATTGCTGAACGAATTTTCTCCACTTGTATAAATATCGTTTTGCGTAATTTCCAAATTATTTTGACTGTCATCACATATAATATCATCGGAGATATTGTCTGATGCACAGACTGCCCCTACTGACATTATTAAAATAAGCATGACAATCATAATCTTTAAAATTTTCATAATTATCACTGTTCGGATATATGTAAAAAATATTATTTAATTATTTATATTACAATGGTTAATTTGGTGTTCTGTTGTTAAAAAAAAAATTGAAAGGATTAAATTAATTAATCCTTAATAGTTATGGTATTTGAAATTTTTAATCCGTCATACTCGGATGTAATAATGTATTCCCCAGCCATAAAGTCAATGTTTAATTTGGCTATTCCTGAAGAATCGCTTGTGCTGTTGTAGAGTTCTCCGTTGATGTTGAATGTTACTGATGCATCCGCTAATGGATTTCCCTGACCATTCAGAACGGTTACATTGAATGTTGAACCGTCTTTATAGGTCATTTCCAAATCAGTAGCGTTTAATGTTGGCAATACTGTAATGTTATATGACATTTGAAGGCCGGTTAATGGATCAGTAGCTGTCAGGATGTATTCTCCTTGGGGTAAATTAATGTTTAATCTGGCAGTACCGTTTTCATTGGTTACTCTTGTGTAAAATACGCCGTTGATGTTCATAGTAATATTTTGTCCGGCTGCAGGATTTCCTTCACTGTCAAATAATGTAATGAAGAACTGTGAAGCGTTTCTGAAGTATTTTACTAGGTTTTCAGCTATTAATGTTGGCAATACGGTAATATTATTTTCAACAGTTGTATCGTTGAATATGGTTTTAACCGTGTAGTTGCCCGGAATTAAGTTAATGGCCATTTTGGCAGTTCCGTTTTCATCACTGGTTCTTGCATAATTTTTACCATTGATTTCAAAGGTTACCGTTTCATTGCCAGCACCTATATTTACTTCAAATTTGGAGTCATCTTTATAGATTTTATCTAAATCTTGAGTGTAAATAGGTAAATCCACAGTATATACTTTTAAACAGGCTATTATTCCATCCTCATATCCATCTTCCCAATTTACACCACCATCAAGAGACATGAAAGAAAGATTTTCAGTATAATGGGCTCTTTCATCTTTTATTGCAATGAAAGGAATTGTATTTGAAGTTATTTTAGCTTTGAAAATGTCACCTTTTTTGATTGGTATGTAACTGTCTAATTGGATTGTGTGGTAACCATAATATGGGGACACTCCTTCCTGAGTTAATTTCAATTCGTCGTTTATATAAATTTCAACTGTATAATTGACATTAGCTCGATTAAAGTATGTTCCAACAGCAGCAATTGCATCTTTGTCTAATGCTTCATACTGATTATAATAACTCCTGTTTCCTTCACCCTGCAGAAAACCACCCTCCCAGTTGATATCATATTGGTAGTTTTTATTATATGGTACAGTATTGTTGAATATTATTGCAGTTGCATACTCACCCAGTGCTGTGGATTGTGCAAATGATTTGTCGTAATATGAAACATAGAGGTATCCATTATCTCCCCATTCACTTCCCCAGCTGTTTTTTACAATCCATGCTCCATCACCGGGAGGTGTAATCAGGCAGTTTTCTTTTGAATAATTGTCATCCCATCCAACAACAGAAACTTCATGATTTGATGCAGTAGTCACATTAACATACTGTGCATTAGTTTTCGGATTAAAATAAGGATTTTCCTGGTCAAATGTAGACTGTCCGAAATAAGTCACGTCCAAAGCACCATATTTAATTATAGCTTCTTTAATTTGTGTACCGTTAGGAATTTCATTAGGAATGAACATCGCATCTTGAACATGGATATCTTCCAAAGTTGTGATTATTTGTGAAATCTTTCCCACTTCATCAAATGGATTGGCATCTTCAATAAATGCTCCAAGCCAGCTTATCAAATAAGCTACAGAAGCGGAGTTATATGCTCCTTCATAAACATCTTTAGATCCCCAAATGGAATATCTTAGCATAGTGTTTCGCATGCTATTTTCTGAAAGATCAGACAGAATGCCTGTGGACTTTAATAATGATGATTCTACAGCACTTGTCATTCCAAATGTCCAGCAAGCACCAATCCATCCCTGATTTTTAACTGGAGATACCCATTCCCAATCACGTAAATCAAATCTAGTCGGAAGAGTGCTAACATCAATAGTATTGTTAAGTAATATTAATTGTTTTCCCTCGCCACTTATTATTGTCGCATAATAGGTATTGTTGGTTGAGATATTATTATCATTGATGAAAGTATTGCTTTTATCTATATTGGATTCTCCATCAAAAACAGTGTAGATCGGGTTTGTATTGTTTTCAAATAGGGAATTTTTAATGTTATATGATGTATCGTATGCATAGATTGCACTTCCAGCACTAGCGGTGTTATTGATAAAGATAGCGTTATCAATTTTTAATGTACTCATATCAGAAAATATTGCACCGCCGTAGGTCGGATAATCCTGGTCATTTAATTCAACACTATTTGAAGTAAAATTAGAGTTATTAATTTCCGTGTTTGTATATGAAAGATATATTGCACCTCCATTACAGGTAGCATGACTGTTTATGAATTCTGTATTCTTTATCGATAAGTTTCCACCTAATTGAAGATATGCTCCGCCAAATTCTGAATAGGTGTCTTTAAATATACTGTCAATTAATGTTACGTTACCAGTTTCGTCAGATTCTCCAATAATATCTACAAAAACAGCTCCTCCATTGTTAGTGGAAGTAGTATTTGTAAATTCACATTTTTCAATATACAATTCACCGCCATTTCTAAGACCTATTGCACCTGCAGTCAAATTTGCTTTTAAATTAATAAATTTGGAATTCTTGATTACAGCTGATTTAACGTTTTTAAAGAATAATGCAGCAGCATAAGAAGAGCTACTATTTATAAAAGTGACATTATCAACATAGATTATTGAATTTTTAAAAGCAACAATTTGGGAATATTTATTGAATACTTTTGAACTTAAATTAGTATTGTTGATGTTTAATTTACCTTTTTCAACAAATATTGATGATCCGGCTTCCGCATAATTGTCAACAAACTGGGAATTGTCACAGTTAAGTGTCACATCACCATAAAGTCCTACAGCTCCGCCCTGTTTAGTTGCATAGTTGTCAGAGAAAGTAACATTGTTCAGTGTTAATAATCCGGTGGCATATATTGCCCCACCTTTTTCAGCATTACCTCCGGTTAAAATCAGATTGTTTATTGTAACATTGTTTGCAGTAATATTGAATATTCTTGACAGATTTTTCCCGTCAAGTGTGTGGCCGTTACCGTTAAGGACAAAGTTGTCCTTTCTGATTAAAATTCCTGTATTATTATCAGTTTCATTGTTGAAGGCATAATTCTGATTTAAATCTAAAAATGCACTTGTATTTTCTATTTCATCCGCCAAATTGCTGAATGAATTTCCTCCAGTTGTATAAATATCGTTTTGCGTAATTTCTAAGGTATTCTGATTATCATCACTTATAATCTCATCGGAAATGTCGTCTGCTGCACAGACGGCCCCTGTAGATATTATTAAAATAAGCATGATAATCATAATTTTTAAAAGTTTCATAACTATCACAGTATAATTTATATAAAAAGTTGATATTTAAGTATTTATATTTAATTTTAGTGATTGATATTTTGTTAGATTCTTTAAAAAAAGAAAAAGGAAAGGATTAGATTTAATCCTTTATTGTAATGGTGTTTGAAATTCTTAATCCATCATACTCGGAAGTGATGATGTATTCGCCGGCTATCAGATTGATGTTTAATCTGGCTATTCCGGAAGAATCGCTTGTTCTGTTGTAGAATTCTCCGTTGATGTTGAAGGTTACAACTGCATTGGTCAATGGATTTCCTTGACCATCTAAAACTGTCGCATTAAATGTTGAACCGTCATTGTATTTCATCTCCAAATCAGTAGCATTTAGAGTAGGTAAAACTGTAATGTTATATGACATTTGAAGACCAGTCAAAGGATCAACAGCTGTCAGGATGTATTCTCCCTGCGGTAAATTAATGTTTAATCTGGCTGTACCGTTTTCATTGGTTACTCTTGTGTAAAATACGCCGTTGATGTTCATGGTAATGTTTTGTCCGGCTACAAGATTTCCTTCACTGTCAACTAATGTAATGTAGAACTGTGAAGCGTTTCTGTAGTATTTTACTAAGTTTTCAGCTATTAATGTTGGTAATACTGTAATTGTATTTTCAACTGTTGTATCGTTGAATGTGGTTTTGATTGTGTAGTTGCCTGGACTTAAGTTAATGGCCATTCTTGCAGTTCCGTTTTCATCACTTGTTCTTGTATAATTTTTACCATTGATTTCAAAGATCACGCTTTCGTTGGCAGCACCGATATTTACTTCAAATTTGGAATCGTTTTTATAGATTTTAACCAAATCTTCAGTATAAATTGGCAGTTCTACAGTGTAGACTTTTAAAACGCAAGTTGCATTCTCTAAAGAAGCATCTACCCAATTATCATTTAGCAGGTATTGTGATGAGTTTGCAAGATAATGTAGTCTTGAATTGAGTGATTTTGGAACACTGTTTGATATGATTTTAGCAGCAAAGATATCTCCTTTTTTAATTGGGATATATGTATCTAATTGGATGGTGTGGAAACCGGAAAATGGAGAAACGCCACTTTGTGTATATTTTAAGATATCATTAACATAGATTTCAACAGTATAGTTTATGTCGCTTTCATTAAAGTATGTTCCGACAGCAGCAATTGCATCGTTTTCAAGGGCTTCATATGTATTCATATATGTGTTGGTGGCATTTGAATAGTCTATAATGCCCATAACGTCTGTCTGATAATTTTTATTATATTGGACAGTGTTATTTAATATGAATGCAGTTGCAGTTGATTTGGTTGAAAAGTTGACATCATAATATGAGATATAGTAATATCCCTGATCTCCTGCTGCTTCTCCCCAGCTGTTTTTAATAATCCATGCACCGTCTCCAGGTGGGGTTTTAAAGAACATTTCTTTAGGATAATTGTCATCCCATCCGATAATTGTAACTCCATGATCTAAAGGAAGATCATCATAACAGTATTGTGAAGATCCGTTAATGTAAGGGCCGCTTCCAGTAGCGTAACCAACTCCTACTGCACCATATTTCAAAACAGCCTCTTTTATAAGATCATTGTCTGTTGCATTTTTACGTGCAGGTATTATGACCATGTCCTGGAAATGAATAGCTGAAGCTGGTGCAATTAGTGGTGAAACTTTTCCAAGCTGATCATAAGCATCATACTCTGATGAGAATACTCCAAACCAAGCTAATGCATAAGCGCCGGCTACGGTCTGTATTCCTGTTTCTTTCATTATATTTACACCATATTTGGAGTATTCTAGTCCAATATTTTGTATGTTGTTTTCAGAAAGACTCATTGAAATACCTAAATATCTTAATATTGCTGATTCTAATGGTGCTGAAGCTGAAAATGCCCAACATGAAGACATAGCTCCTTGATTTTTAACTGGAGTAACCCAATTCCAGTCACGTAAATCAAATTTGGAAGGCAATGTGGTAACATCAATTGAATTTTCAATCAATTCTATTTCCGCTCCAGGAATATCAATAATTGTTTCATATAATTCATTGTTTAAACTTGTGGTATTCTCCCCGCTGTATGTATTGTTTTTTAAAGTTGCTTTTTCTTTTTCAAATGCAGTATAGATATCGTTATAAGTGACATTTAAATCAGAATTATTATTGAATTCATTATTTTCAATATCATAATTTGAATCATACAGATATAATGCTGAACCTGTCTGTGCAAAGTTGTTATTAAACTTAGAATCAAATACATTTAATACATCGGCATCGCTGTATATTGCACCACCATAGGAATCACGGCCAACAACAGAACTGTATCCTCCATTTCCATCAAATATTGAGTTTGAAATATTCATAACTGAATGGGAACTGTATATTGCACCACCATCGAATAATGCTGCATTGTTCGTAAAATTACAATTTTCTATAATAATATTAGCTCCTAATGTCAATATGGCTCCACCAAATCCGGAATAACAATCAACAAATGTGGAATTGGCGATTGTAACAGGCATATATTCAGCTGAATAAGCATCAACAAATATTGCTCCTCCATTTTTTGAAGAACTAACATTTTCAAAAGTACAATTTTCAATTTCGGCTCCAATTCCCATTTTAAATGCAACTGCTCCTGCAGTAAAGTTGGCATACAAATTTACGAATGTTGTATTTTTAATTTTCAGTGATTTATCTGTTTTTACTACAGTGGAATAGTTGGATGTGGTATTTGCAAATACTGAGTTTAAAATAGTAACATTAGAACCCTCTAATCCATAAATAAATCCCCAGGATAATGCTTTAGAACTCATCATCAATGCATTATTGAAGGTTGCAGTTCCGGTGAACATGGTTATTACTCCGGCCGGACTTGTGGAATCAGTAATTTTATCATTATTACTTGTATATGCTCCATTGTAATTTACAAATATAACTCCTTTAGGAGAACTACAATTATCAATATTTATATTATTTGTGGTTAAAGAACAATTTTGGGCAATAATTAATGCAGAACCTTCGTCAGCATTGGCATTAATTATTGTGAGATTGTTAATGGTTACATTATTTCCTTTAACAATTAATGCTCTTGCCTGATTGTTTGCATCAATCGTATGTCCTTTACCGTCAAGAATAAAATTGTCTGTTTCAATAAATATTCCAATAGGGTTATCGGTTGTTTCATTGAATTTATAGTCTGTATTCAATTCCAAATAATTTCCAGTTGCACTTTTTACTTCATTATCCAATTGGGAGAATGATTGGGATTCCCCCACTGAAATGACATCGTCTTGTGTACTTTCTAATATTTCTGAACCGTCATCACTTATAATCTCATCGGAAATGTCATCTGCTGCGCAGACAGCTCCTACCGACATGATCAAAATAAGCATGACAATCATAATCTTTAAAACTTTCATAATTATCACATTATAAGTTTATGTAAAATGTTGATATATAAGTATTTATATTGGGATATGGGGATTGATAATTTTTCTTAAATTATTAAAAAAAGAAAATGAAAGGATAAGATTTAATCCTTTATTGTAACTGTGTTTGAAATTCTTAAGCCATCATACTCGGAAGTGATGATGTATTCGCCGGCCATTAGATTGATGTTTAATCTGGCTATTCCGGAAGAATCGCTTGTTCTGTTGTAGAATTCTCCGTTGATGTTGAAGGTTACAACTGCATCAGCCAATGGATTTCCCTGATTGTCTAAGACTGTTACATTAAATGTTGAACCGTCTTTATATTTCATCTCCAAATCAGTAGCGTTTAGAGTAGGTAAAACTGTAATGTTATATGACATCTGAAGACCAGTCAGTGGGTCAGTAGCTGTTAAAATGTATTCGCCCTGTGGTAAATTAATGTTTAACTTAGCAGTACCATTCTCATTAGTTGTACGGTTATAAATAATACCGTTAATATTCATGCTAATTATAGCACCGCTAACAGGATTTCCTTCACCATCAACCAAATCAATATAGAACTGTGAAGCGTTTCTGTAGTATTTTACTAAGTTTTCAGCTATTAATGTTGGCAATACTGTAATGTTATAGGACATTTGAAGGCCGGTCAATGGGTCAGCAGCGGTCAATATATGCTCACCAGGAATCAAATTAATGTTTAATCTGGCCGTACCGTTTTCATTGGTTGTACGGTTATAGAATACTCCATTAATGTTCATGGTAATGTTAACACCACTAACAGGATTTTTTTCACCATCAATTAATGAAATATGGAACTGTGATTCATTTTTAAAGTATTTGACTAGGTTTTCAGCTATTAATGTTGGCAATACTGTTATGGTATTTTCAACTGTTGTGCCGTTAAATGTGGTTTTGACTGTGAAGTTACCTGGAATTAAGTTAATGGCCATTTTGGCAGTTCCGTTTTCATCGCTGGTTCTAGTATAGTTTTTACCATTGATTTCAAAGGTTACAGTTTCATTGGCAACACCAATATTTACTTCAAACT
>CADBPS010000039.1 GCA_902796575.1 uncultured Methanobrevibacter sp.
AAATATGTTAATTAAAGACTCAAATATGGGCTCAGTTATTACTTTCCTACGATATTTAACAACCAATACCAAGTGATAGGTTAACTTATATACTGAATGGTTAGTCTTGTCAAAATTTGAAACCATAATAATTTATATGACAATCAAACTATTTAAAACATTTGATTTAAAATAGCCCACCCATTTTTGCAAAATTCATCTACCACTTCAGAGAAGTGGTAGTATTCTTTTGCATCATAAGATAATTTAAACAAAAAAATGTCCTCTAAACTTCTTTCAACATCCATTCATGAAATGACTTTATTTAGCCTATATTTAAAATATATTCTTAAAAAAGGAGATTTACTAATAATTGAAGAACCTGAAGCTCACTTTCATCCTGAAAATCAAAGATTGTTGTTAAAGTATATTGTAAAAGCCGTTAATCAGGGTTTAAGAATAATCATAACAACACATAGCGAATATATCTCTGATCAGTTAAACAATCTTGTAAGACTGAATAATATCACTCAGAATAAACTGGAAAAATTGGGTTATACCAATGAAGACATGATAAAATGTGAGGATTTAGCAATTTACAATTTTAAAAAGACCAATGATTATGAATTCATCACAGAAAGGATTAACATTGATGAAACCGGTTTTATTGAAGAAAACTTCTCCAGAACCGTCGATGAACTCTATGACGAAACAATTGAAATAACCAATTCTAGCCTAAGGTGAGTTTCAATGACATTATATAATGAACTGATTGTCAAATGTGGCGAAAATAATCTATTGTCTAAATGTAGCGAGAAAAACTGCACCCTCAAGGATATTAATAAGGGACGTTTTATCATATTAGATGGAGATAACCTTAAAAAATCTAATGCAAAATCCGTAGATTGCATCATCATTGATTTGAAAAAAATAATGATAATAAGTATCGCATAATACTTTGCGAGCTAACTTCGGGAAGCAAGAATCTGGATGATGCACGTGAAAAGTTTAAAAACAGTGGCGAGGTAATTCTAACTTTGATGAGAGAGTTGGGTAGGGAAGTTTTTAAAATTGATTGTCTAGTTTTAGGTAAAATCGTTAAAAACGGTAGGGTAGTTTCTAAAAGATATCTTGCAAAACCCATACAGTTTAGAGGATATGGAAATAAGAATTCCATTATAAATCAGCAGAATTGCGGATTCAGCATTAAAAAATTATATGCATGAATAGATTTTCATTGAATTACAGCATATTAAATCAAACATTAATAATGCAAACTGAAAACTGACTTTTGTCTTAAACTTACAAAGACACTGCCAATATGATTTTATTAAAATAGTTTAATTACACACAACAATGTATTTTGGCTTATTCAATCTATTATTAAGGCCATTCAGAAAACAAATCTTTCAAAAAGCATCCTCACAACATACAATCCGAATCAAAAGAAAAAAAAATAGTGAAGATTAATTGTTTTTAACAAATCCTCTTTCTAAGACAATAATAATTGCAAAAGCAATAACAGCAACAATTAAGCATGGAAGCAAACCCTGAATATCAAAAGTAACATTCGAAACTACATTTAGGGCAGGAATCTTTAGGGTACCAAGCATTACCCCAATAAGGAAAGCCATGGTAAATTCCTTATAATTCTTAATCAGATAGTTGAGCAACTTGGAAAAACTTAAAATACCAATAGCTGCACCGGCAATAAAAACAATAATCTCACTGAAAACAAGATTGTGGAGAGCATTGAGCATATGTTCATACTGACCCAAAAGCAGAAGCAGGAATGAACCTGAAATTCCAGGTAAAATCATAGCACAAATAGCTATTAAACCAGAAATGAATATGACCGGCAGTGAATGATTGGTCGCAATAGGGTTTAGACTAACAAAAATATAAGCCAAGACAAAACCAATGACTGCAAAAGCAATATGCTTAATATTTAGACTGTCAATTTTCTTGAATAAAATAACTGCAGATGCAATAATTAAACCAAGGAAAAAAGAATAGGTTAAAGCCGTATAGGCATCCATACAGTATGTAACAACTTTGGCTATAGTAAGCATCGCAATTCCAATACCTAAAACCAAAGGAATGAAAAAGGCAAAATCTACCTCATCAAGTAAAACTGACCAGAATTCCTTAAAATTACCTTTAACTAAAGGTTTTAAAAATCTGAAATTAATTTTACTGATAGAACCAATTAAATGATCATAAATACCTGTGATTAATGCAATAGTTCCTCCACTGACACCAGGGACAATATCTGCAGAACCCATTAAAAGACCTCTGATAAAAATCAAAAACGCTTCAAAAAAATCAAATTTCAAAATAAATCCCCTCAAGAATAGATTAGTTAACACTTACTAATAACATTTATGTTGATATTCCACTGCTAGAAACTTAAGCAAAAATTGATTATTTGTTAACACTGTTATATTTTTATTTTAGAAAGTTTTTTATATTTTTATTTGCA
>CADBPS010000040.1 GCA_902796575.1 uncultured Methanobrevibacter sp.
ACTTCTTTTACTTCAGTTGAAATAGCTTCAAGGTCCGGCCTGTTGATTTCCACATTGAAGTGTCCGGAGTTTGCAAGCATACATCCGTCTTTCATGTATTTGAAGTCATCACCGCAGATAATGTCAGCATTACCGGTTACTGTAATTATTAAATCTGCTTGTTTTACTGCTTCGCGGATGGTCATGACACGGTATCCGTCCATTCTTGCCTCTAGTGCTCTGATTGGATCCACTTCAGTGACGATTACATCAGCACCGAGTCCTGCTGCTCTGAGTGCGAGTCCTCTTCCACACCAGCCGTATCCGCATACCACGACGGTTTTTCCTGCGATTACCATGTTGGTTGTTCCCATGATTGCATCGAAGCTTGATTGGCCTGTACCATATCTGTTGTCAAATAAATATTTAGTATAAGCGTCATTAACGGCGATTACTGGGAATTTTAATGCGCCATCAGCGTGCATTGCCTGAAGTCTGTGCACACCAGTTGTGGTTTCTTCACAGGCCCCTTTAATGTGGCTTAACAATTCAGTTCTTTCGTTGTGTAAAACCATAATCATGTCTGCGCCGTCATCGATGATTATGTCGGGTTTGTGGTCAAGTACCATGTTGATTGTTTGGTAGTACTCTTCATCGTCCTGTTCTCTCCAACCGTAGACGTTTAAGCCCAAGTCTGCTGCTCCTGCAACTGCATCGTCATGGGTTGACAATGGATTGCATCCAGTCATTGCGACTTCTGCTCCACCGGCCATCAATGTCAAACCTAAATTAATGGTCTTAGGTTCCAAGTGCAAACATGAACCAATAGTGATTCCTTTGAACGGTTGGGTTTCCAAATACTCTTCCTTAATAGATTCTAAAACAGGCATGTGTTTTTGAACCCATTCGATTTTTCTAACACCATCAGGTGCAAGTGACATATCTTTAACTTTACTCATAAAAATCATCCTATACTCATTTAGAAATGTAACTAATTCAGTTAAGTTTAATAACTAATAAATAATAGTATTTATTTTTATTAAATATACCTTTTCCCAAAAAATTCCGCACGGAAGATTATGGAAATTAATTTTTAAAAATAGATTCCGCTAAAATAATATCAAAAGGATAAGTTATTTTAAAATTAGCTTGATCTCCAGGGAATAATTTTACATCAGCATTTCTTAAATAGAAAAGCATCATAGCTTCATCTAATTTGTTAATTTCATCCTCCGATAAATCAGCATAAATCTCCAAGAAATTATCAATGTTGAATGACTGGGGAGTTTGTGCATGGACTAAATATTTCCTTAAGGGAATATCTGTAAGTTGTCCTTCTTTTTTAGATTCAAAAATAACATCGGTAGCAGGAACCACGGCACTGGCCGCACCCACTTCAATTGCATATTTAATACTATCTTCAATCATTTTTTCAGATACAAATATCCTTGATGCATCATGAGTTACTAAAATTGAATCCTCTTCACAATTTTGATTTTTCATATACTGAATAGAATTTAAAATTGTTTGGTTACGAGTTGAACCCCCTTCAATAATCACAATTTTATCATTTTGTGGGAAAAACTTATCCATTAATTCTTTTGTTTTGGTAATGCACTCTTTAGGGGAAGATACAATAACTTTATCAAATTCCTTAACCTTTAAGAATTTTTCAACTGAATGGACTAAAATAGGTTTATTATCAATATTAACAAATTGCTTAGGTTTTTTTTGTTTTAATCTACTTCCTATTCCTCCGGCTAACATAGCTGCACAAATCATCTAAACATCTCACTATAATTTATCCCAAAACTTTTCAAATGCCTTTTTAGGATTTATCCCATCAATAATTACATCATAAGTAAAATCCACGGTTGCACATTCAATATCATATTTTTCACATAATGCTTTCATTATAATAATTGTATTTTTTCCTTCAAAGAGAACACCTGAAGCTTTCTCATCAATTACAATTTTTTGACCATATAAAACACCAAGAGTATGATTTCTACTCACATTCAAAGTTGAAGCGGTAATAATATCCCCAAAACCACAGTAATCATCAACAGTATCTGGATTACCGCCAAATTTTTCAATTAAATTTTTAGTCTCATTATAAGTTTTTGTAAAGACAGAAAAACGTGCATTATCATTTATTTTCATTCCTTCGCAAATTCCTTGAGAAATAGCAATTACATTTTTAATTACCCCACAATATTCCACACCGATAACATCATCGCTTGCGGAAACTTTAAATTTAGGAGTTGATAATGCCCTTTTAACTTTTTCAAGGTATTGCTTGTTATTGCATGCAATCGATGCTGAAGAAAATGTCCTTTCAACCATTTCAGAAGCAATATTTGGCCCAGACAATACTGTAGCAGAGTTACCTGTTTCTTCTTCAATAACTTCACTCATTCTTTTTTGAGATCCTTTCTCCAGACCTTTAGCAGTACTTACTAAAACACAATCATCTGAAATAATATTATTTAATTTGCGAGAAACTCCACGAATTGTGGATGATGGCAAAGTTAAAAAAATTACTTCTGCATCTTTTAATTCATTTAAATCATTAATAGCTTTAATATTTTCTTGTAAACGAATATTCGGAAAATAATCTTTATTAATGTGAGTTTCATTTATTGAATCGGCTACTTCCTTTCTTCTAGCATACATTAAAACATTTTGCGCATTATCACAGATGGTTTGGGAGATAGCTGTTCCCATAGCTCCCGCACCAATAACACCTATATTTGAAAACATAATATAATCTTTTGATTTTTTTAATATAAAAATCAATACTCTCCAAAATCAAGAATATCTGGAGCTGCATTATATCTGTCTTCTTCAGGAGGAATTTTCTTATAATCCCCATAAATTTGAGTTAAAATTTTATCATAATTTTTAGGTATGCTAACTTCAAAATCTTCAAATTGGGCTTTAAGAGCAGGTTCGAAATCATCTCTTTGATAAGCCATAT